>JBJOKB010000077.1:0-10607 GCA_046046315.1 Actinomycetota bacterium
GAGAAAATAAAAATGCATGGCCAACTTGTTGATGTAAAAGCAAGCATCGTAAAAATTGAGGGCTTTTCAGTTCATGCTGATGGCTCAGAGTTAATTCAGTGGTTTGGTAAGGGTAAAAAACCAAATCAAATTTTTCTTGTTCACGGTGAAATTGAGTCAGCTGAGATCTTTGCTCAAAGGCTTGAAATTGAATTGAAGTGGGCTCCTGTGATTCCAGAACCTATGAAAAAGTACGAAATAATCCAAAATCCTGATAAGTCTCTTTCAGACTTCTCAATCTAAGTCAGGTTAAACCCTGCTCGATTTCAAAAATTCACAGACAACTCTAAGAAACTTGAGTAGTGTTAAAAGAGAAAAGAGGAAAAATGAAAATAGAAATTAAGAAAAGAGACGGCATTTATCTAGCCATCATAGGGGTTTTAGTTTTAATTGTTTTACGTATTTTTTCATTCAACTCAGATAACCATATGAACAACCGAGCATATGGTGAAAGAAATGATCATATGGGTATGGGAATAAACCAAAATGGTGCCACAAATTTAAGTGGCAATGAATTTATGTTCGCTGAGATGATGATTCCTCATCATCAGCAGGCCGTTGATATGTCAGATTTGGCTTTGACGACTTCCAAAAATTCTAAAATTTTAGACTTAGCAAAAAGAATAAAAGAGGCACAAAGCGCTGAAATAATCCAGATGCAATCTTGGCTTGGAACAAATGGTGGCAATCAAATGATGAATGATCACATGGGTCATCAAATGGGGGGAATGCTTTCTGAAGAAGAAATTTCGAACTTGAAATCTTCATCTGGTTCGACATTTGACAGATTGTTTCTAGAAGGAATGATTGCTCATCATGAGGGCGCACTTAATATGGTGCTTATGATTAAAGAAACCGGCAATCAAGAAGTGAATAGTTTTGGTTTGAATGTTACTAAAGTTCAAACTGCTGAGATTGCAGAAATGAAAGAAATTTTGGCAAGTCTTTCATAGCTAAAGATTAAGAATTGATTTCTTCTTTTTTGTAATTAATTCTTAATACTGCCATCGCCGTGACAACACATAAAAATCCACTGGTGTAAAAGGCTAAAGCGTAATCACCAAATTTAACTCGAGCTATTCCTGCACCCAAAGCTGCAATTGACCCACCAATTTGATGTGCAGCAAATACCCAGCCATAAATTACCGTTCCTCGCTCAGGTCCCAATACAGTTCGGCATAACAAAATCGTAGGTGGAACAGTTGCCACCCAATCAAGTCCGTAAAAAATAACAAAAACCAAAGTTGATGGATGAATTGTTGAAAAAAGTATTGATGGTAGTAAAAATAAAGAAACTCCTCTTAATAGATAGTAAAAGAAAAGTAATTTCTTAGGATCTATTCGATCTGTTAACCAACCAGAAAAAAGTGTGCCAATGACGTCAAAAACTCCCACTAAAGCAAGCAAACTTGCAGCTGCAACTTCCATCATTCCGTGATCATGTGCAGCTGGGATGAAATGTGTGCCGATTAGCCCATTTGTTGATAATCCGCAAACAAAAAAAGATCCTGCTAAATACCAAAAGTTTCTAACTTTCATTGCCTGTCTAAGTGAATCGATTGCTACTCGACCGGCATTTTGTTTATTTTGAATTGGCTCAACCCAATTATCAGGTGCACCATAAGGTGTAACACCTGCAGATGAGGGTCTTTCATACATAAACAAACCAATAATTGGAACCATTGCAAAACAACTAAATGCCACAGCGATAGAGACGCTTTGCCATCCAATAGTTGTTGCCAATGTTGATAATCCAGGTAAGAAAATTAATTGACCTGTTGCTGTTGCAGCAGTTAATCCACCAATTACAAGTCCCCGGTTTTTAATAAACCATCTATTAGCAATACTTGCCGCAAACACTAAAGCCATGGAACCAGTTCCAATTCCTACGATGACTCCCCACAAAGCCACAAGTTGCCAAGGTTTTTGAATAAATATTGTTAATGCAGAACCTGTTCCCACCACACTTAAAGCTGTCATCACTACTTTTTTTATTCCAAAACGCTCCATTAAGGCTGCAGCAAAAGGTGCAACAAGACCAAAAAGTAAAACGTTAACCGCTATTGCAAGAGATATTTCATCTCTTCCCCACCCAAAACTTTCTTCCAAAGGAACAATTAAGACTGAAGGAGCAGATCTTGTACCCGCAGAAGCAATTAGAGTTAAAAAAGTAATTCCTGCTACAACCCAAGCAGGATGAAGTCTTCTAGTCATAAATCGAATACTTCCACGTAGTTGAGTTCATTAGGTGCAGCAAAGGGGTAATTTCCTCAAGGCTGGACCGATTATTCTCAGACAACGTTAAGAATTTTCACAGAAAGATTAAAAAAGTCTTCATAGACTAAAAGTATGAAAAATAATTTATTGAGCAAGATTAAGAAAGGTTTCACCAAAAAAGACGCTGTTTACTTGATAGTGATTGGCGTTATGTCTGGTCTTTTGATCGGATCTTTAGGACATCCTGGAATGCATCGAGATCGTGGATTTGATTTCAAATCTGCGGAAAGACAAAATCACATGCAAGATGGACCAAGAGGTCGTCATGGTGATTTCTGGTTTGATGGTGATGAGCAAAATCAACTTCCAGCTCCAGCACCAAGTGTGAGCTCTTCAGCTTCTCCTAGTGCAACAAGTGGAGTTTGATTAAATCTTTTCTTCTCTTGATTTCCAAGGAGCACCGTATTCGTTAACGAGGTCTAAGAATGGTTTGGGTTCAAACCATTCTGGACCCATAACACTTTGCGGTTTCCAGATTCCTTTATGAATTAGTTCCATAGCAACAACAGGATTTAGGGCAGTTTGCCAAACAACAGCTTGATCGCCGTATTCCTTCATTGACCATTCGTTATCTACAACGTGATAAAGATAAGTTGCTTTAGGTTTTCCTTCTTTATCTAATCCTTTAACTAAGACTCCTGCGCAGGTTTTACCTTTCATTCGAGAACCCAATGTTGCAGGATCAGGCAATGATGCAGTCAGCAAGTCTCTTGGAGATACTGAAACTCCTTGAACGTCTACGTTTTCTTTTTTGTCTAGTCCTAGCTTGTTAATGGTTTTTAGAATTCCAATAAATTCTTTTCCAAGACCATATTTGAAGTTAACTTTCTTAGCATCAATCTTTTGAGGAATTAACACAACTTCTTCGTGCTCTACGTTCACACATTCAACCGGACCGATTCCCTCTGGGAAATCAAAAATTTGAGGTTCAGAAAATGGTTTAGTGGTAAACCAGCCTTTACCATCTTCCCAAACCAAAGGTGGATTTAAACATTCTTCAATGGTTGTCCAGATGGAAAAAGAAGGAGCGAAAGAGTCGCCTTCTACAACCAAGTTTGAACCATCCAAAACGGTTAACTCATCGATCTGGCTAAAGAGTTCATCTGAGGCATACTTTGCCAATACGTCACTTAATCCTGGTTCGATTCCCATTCCCACAACAGCCCAAATTTTTCTTTCATGCCAGTTCCAGTCTCGGGCAAATTGTTCGTCACCTAATTTCACTCCAACTTCAGTGTGCGGATATTTAGGATGAGGTCTAGATAAAGACATTGCCATATCCATGTAGTTCGTGTTTTCAATTTCGCACGCTAAAAATATTGGCATAACAAATCTTGGATCAACAGCATTAATTACAACATCAGGTTTGGTATCTCTAATTAATTCTCGAACGTCTTCTAACTCGGCGGCATTAACTTCAGCAGCCTCAAAGCGATCATCATCAATTCTTTTAATTGCCATTTGTGCGCGTTCCAATGAACGATCGGCAATTACCATACTTGTTAAAAATTTACGTCTAGATGCGATATTGGCGATTGCTCGCCCAACTCCACCCGCTCCGATAACGAGCGCTTTCATAAAAAAATCATCTCCTACTAGTAATTAATAATCTATACCAGTAGTTTTTTTACTTTTTTTGACCCCTAATTTCTTCGATTAAACCCCAGACAAGTTGCTTAATTTCATCTCTTATGGGTCTAATAGATGCAATACCTTGTCCTGCTGGATCTTCTAATTTCCAATCTAAATATTTTTTACCAGGAAATATTGGGCAAGCATCACCGCATCCCATTGTTATTACATAATCAGATTCTTGAACAGCTTCTGTGGTTAAAACTTTTGGAATATTTTTTGAAATATCAATATTTTCTTCCATCATTGCTGCAACAACCGCAGGATTAATTTGATCTGCTGGCATTGAACCAGCAGACCTGACTTCAATAGTTCCATGAGATAAATAAGATAAGTAAGCTGCTGCCATTTGTGATCTGCCTGCGTTATGCACGCAGACAAAAAGAACGCTTACTTTCTTTTTCACGAAACTTTTGGTTTCTTAAATCTCATTTGATAAACATACATAACTAATAGACCGCCTATGACTAAACCAATAAGTTGAGCCAAGATAAACCCAAACACAGAATCTGAGGAGATACCTGTGAAGGAATTCGTTAAGGACCGTGCATAAGTTAAGGCTGGATTTGCAAAGGAGGTCGAGGAGGTAAAAAGCATTGCCGAACCAATCCAGATTGGCAACCAAACTTGAGGTCCACCACGAACATCTGATCTGTTCACAGCATTTAGGACAAAGATTAACCCAGCTGAAGCTACAACTTCCCCAATAAGTTGTCCGGTTCCAGCTCTAGTTTGAGTTGCTTGTTGAAATGAGTCGCCACCAAAACTAAAGTTTGCGACTGCTGCTCCAGTTATGACTCCCAATATCTGTAGCAAAATCAATTGCAGAGTTTCAGCAAATGTTATTTTGCCTCTCGAAAATGCCCACAAAGAAACTAATGGATTGAAATGGGCAACCCCAATTTGAGAAAAGATTGAGATGGCGATTGCTAAACCAAGAACTGTGCCTATGACATTTAGTAATAACATCAATGCTTTATCTTCAGTGAGATTTTGGGCCATAATGCCTGAGCCAATCACAGCGATTGCCAAGGTGAATGAACCTAAATATTCAGAGACCAAACCACGAACTTTTTTACTTGACATGAACTTCCTCCCAAGAATCGTTCACTTCAACTAGTAATACTGTGCCAGTGAATAGTTAACTTTAGACCTTTTAAGAGATTTAAAACAGGGGAAACCGAAGTGAACAATTGGTTAACTTCCTCATGAAATTAACCTTTAGGCTCTAGCGTCCTAACTGATTTAACGGTTAATCCAGACAACACGGCGATCAGCACAATTACTGAACTTATTAATAGGGTTTCTTGAATTCCGATTTTTTCCACTAAAGGTCCAGCAATAATCAAACCCAATGGTCCAAGTAAAAAAGATCCAAAAGCGTCATAAGAAACTACTCTTGATAAAGACTCTTTAGGAATATGAGTCTGTAATGACGTTATCCAAAGGACAAAAAATAAATCAAATCCAATACCTGTAGCAAAAGCAGTAGCGGCAATGATGATTATCGGTAAGTTTAAAGCTGTAGCAAGAGGCCAAAAAGCAAATACAAGAGTTCCAAGCATTCCAATAAATAAAGGATGCTTAGGTCTCATCCTCATGGCCAAAATAACTCCACATAACATTCCAAAAGAATGGGCCCCTGCAATTACTGCCCAAGATGCAGGACCATTTAATTCAACTTTTGCATGGAATGGTCCAACCACAGCTAGTAAAGGTTCATAACACATAATTACCAACGAATAAGCAGAAACACAGGCTAAAATCCATGGTCTAATTCTTACTTCTTTCCACCCATCTTTCATTTCTTTAAAAACAGGTTTTTGTTTTTCAATATCACCAGGTTTATCAAACTTTCTTAATTGCCAAATCAATAAACCTGCAATCAAGAAACTAATTCCATCTATGGCAATAGCTAAACCAGGTCCTAACAAAACTACAATTATTCCACCAAGTGAATAACCTAAAACATTTGCAGCATTTACTCCAAAACCATTAATCGAATTAGCACTTTGCAATTTAGATTCCGGTAAAACCTGGGGCATAATGCCTGGAAAAGCTGGCCACCAGATTGCATGCAAAATACCAGTTATTATTCCTAGCCCAACTAATAACGCAACAGTTGCTTGACCGGTGATAAATAAGAATGCTTCAAATAAAACAAATAAACTCAAAATAATGTCACTTGAGCCTACTAAGCGAGCTCGCCCATAACGATCTGCGATAACTCCACCAAATAACACAAGAAGAATTAGTGGCAAAGTTCTTGCGAACATCACCAAACTTAGTGACGTGGCATTTCCTCCAGGAAGATCAAGTACCCCAAACGCCAAAGCTATGGGACCAATTCCGTTTCCTACATTTGAAATGAATCTTGCAGAAAAGAGAATACGAAAATTTTTCTCTACAAAAACATCTTTAAATTGCTCTGCAATACTTAAATTTTTATCAGCCAATTGAGTCTTCAAAAGGTAAGGCTGTTTTTGACATATGTTCTTGTTTGGCTTTCTTAGAAGTCACTTTCCGCATATGGTGTTTTCGGCATAAAACTTCATAAATAACTTCATCTGGTTTGGCGTTAGGTCCAGCATCGCCAACAACGACTTGTTCTCCTTCTGTAACCATTACTCCATTTACTATTCGGGCTTGATGGGTTGCTTTTTTACCACACCAACAAAGTGCTTCAACTTGCAAAATATTTACGCGATCAGCAATTTCTAACAATCTTTGAGCGCCTGGAAACAATGCGGTGCGAAAATCTGTGGTGATTCCAAATGTAAACACATCTATTCCAAAATCATCAACTACTCTTGCCAATTGATCAATTTGCACAATCTCGTAAAATTGTGCTTCGTCACAAATTAAGTAATCAACAGTTTCACCTTTTGATAAAGCTTGGGTCATTAGTCTTAAAAAATTGGTTTCAGGAGTTACTTCAATTGCGCTTGCTTGAAGTCCAAGTCTGGAACTTAAAGTTGCTTCTCCTGCGCGATCTTTTCTGGTAAAAACTAAACCTCTACGACCTGCACTGGAATGGTTATGGTGAGTTTGCAATGCCAGGGTGGATTTACCACTATCCATGGTTCCGGAAAAGAAAACTAATTCAGCCATAAGCGCAATCTTGTCAGATGACAAGATTTACTCAAAGCGCAATGCCTCAACAGGTTTTAATTTGGAAGCTGTTCTTGCTGGCCAAACACCAAAAACCACTCCAACAAACATTGAGAAACCTAATGAAGCAAGGATCATTGTTGGACTTAATGCAAAATTCCATTGGCCAAGTCTTGCTAAAAAGTAAGCCACAACTTCACCAATAATCACACCTATAATTCCACCCACTAATGACAAAACAACCGCTTCAATTAAAAATTGAGTGAGAATTTGAGATTGTTGAGCACCAATTGCTCTTCTAATTCCAATTTCTCGAGTTCTTTCTCTAACAGAAACTAACATGATGTTCATAATTCCAATTCCACCCACGACCAAACTAATTGAGGCAATTCCGCCCAATAATAAAGATAAAAATTGCTGAACAGTGCCAATTGCATCAAGTAATTGACTTGCATCTGTGATCACAAAGTCAGCTTCTCTCTCCCCTGTGATGTTGTGGCGAGCTTTTAGAAGTGAAGTTAATTCGGTTGTAACCTGAGGAACTATTTCTTCATTAATTGTTTGAACAGTGATTGAACTTAAATATGGAGGGACAGCAATATATTTAAATGCGGTGTCCATTGGAATATAAGCAGTTCCTTGGGTACCAAATCCATCAGCATCATCTAAAATTCCAACAATTGTAAATTCTGTGGAACCTACTGCAATAGTTGATCCAATAGAGTAAGCATCAAGTTCTAAATCAGTTGCTAATGAACTACTTAAAACAATCAGGCGTGCATCTTGAGCATCAATAACGTCTGGCAAAAAAGAGCCAACAAATATATCAGGATCAACCACTGTTTTGTAATCGGAATCAACTCCTACAACTTGGGCTTTAGTTGAAGCTTGATTTGAGGACAAGGTTGCTCTTCCAGAAACAGTTTCAGAAACTATTTCTATTCCCGATACATTTTCAATAGCTTTGACATCATCAAGCGTGATGGATTGATTTGTTGTACCTGTGATGTTTAGATTTCTTGCTCCTAAACCTTTAAATTGATCTTGAATTCCAGAGGTAGCTCCTTGAGCAACTGATACAAGGGCAATTAAAGACATAACTCCGATAATGATGCCTAGCATTGTTAAACCAGAACGAGTCTTGGTTGCAATTATTCTTGAGAAAGCTAATCTTGCAGCGATTAAAATATTCATGCTGCACCTCGTTCATCATTTATAACTTTGCCGTCTTTTAGAGTTATTCTTCTTTTTGCTCTTTGTGCAACTTCAAGATCATGTGTAATTAAAACAATGGTGATTCCTTCTTTATTTAAACTTTCGAAAAGATCCATAACCTGTTTTCCTGTATTGGAATCAAGTGCTCCAGTTGGCTCATCGGCCAAAATTAAAGATGGTTCGGTGACTAACGCTCTAGCAATAGCGACTCTTTGTTGTTGACCACCTGAAAGTTCTGTGGATTGATGAGTATGGCGATCGCCCATACCCAATTTTTTTAACATTTCCATTGCTTTTTTTCTAGCTTCTTTTGCCGGCACTCCTCGGTAAAAGAGTGGTGTTGCAACATTGTCTAATGCGTCAGTTTTTGGGAGTAAGAAAAAAGATTGAAACACAAATCCGATGGCTAGATTTCTTAACGAAGTTAATTTTTTGTCATTTAATTCTGAAAGATCTTCACCAGCAACTTTTACAACTCCGGCAGTTGGCCTATCCAAACAACCAATCAAATTCATCATTGTAGATTTTCCTGAGCCAGAAGCTCCCACTATTGCAACAAATTCGCCTTTTTCAATGCGAATATCAACACCATCTAGCGCCTTAACAATGGAGGAACCTTCGCCGAATGTTTTTGAAACATTCAACATTTCAACAACTGTAGACATTTTTATTTATCAGACCTGTTGTTATTTCTACTATCTCTTTGTTCTGCAAATGGATCTTCAGAAGTTGGAAGTTTTCCATCTACAGATTTCTTTCCTAGTACCACTTCATCATCTACATTGATGCCACTTAAAATTTCTGCAAGCTGAGATCCAGTTACTCCAACTTGGACTTTCTTGTCAACTGGATTTTTTTCAGCATCCAGGACTTGAACAAAGGTTTCTTCACCTTTCTTAATCAAAGCTTGTAGAGGAACTGCAATTGCTGCTTGTTTACTTTGTAAAATAATTTTTGCTGTAACACTCATTCCAATTCTCCAAGTAGAAACGGGTGTATCTGCTTGAGTAAACACAGTAAATTGCGAAACACCGTTTGAATCTGTGGTAGCTACTTGACCAATTTGAGTGACTTTTCCAGCACTTACTTCACTGCTATTTCCAAGTTTTAATTCAACTACTTGGTCTAATGCAACATTTGCAATGTCGTATTCATTTACCTTTATGGAAGCAATCATCGGTCCAGATCCAATAGTGGCAATTGCGCTTGAAACTAATGCACCCGGTGCAGTAAGAATTTCTCTGATGGTGCCATCAACTGGGGCTTTAACAAATTTAGAAGTTCCATCAAAATTCTTTAAAGTGGCAACAGCATCACCTTTTTTAACAACGGTTCCAGGTTTAATTTTCAATTCTGTGACAGTCCATTGCTTGGTTCCAACACTTGGAGTATTTGTTACAGCAGCATTTAAATCAATTCCATTTCGGGAAGTCAAAGTCGCTTTATTATTGACATCAATGTCATAGGTGAATTCGTCAATCAATATTGCATCTGTGTAGCGAATTCGATCACTTCCCACGGGAGTTACATCAACTGTGGCAGTCATTCCTGCTCTGGCACTTGCAGGCAGAGTTTTTGGTGTTGGAGTAATGAGTACTTTGTATGTCGGAGTTGTATCACTTGCAGTAGTTGCACTCGATTTGATTGAAGAAATATAACCTGAAGTTAAGGTATCTGATGAATTTATGGCAATTGCAATCGGTAAACCAACACTTAATTTTGTCGATTGTACTTCTGTTACATCAATGCTAATTAATATTTTTCCTGAACCAACTGAAGCAACTGTGCCATTAATTGAAAATCCTGGTACTGCATTTACTGCCCTAACTCTTCCTGCAACAGGAGATTTGATTAGTTGAGAATTTCCCTCATAATTTTTTAAAGAAAGAATTGTTTGGTTTTTAGAAACTATGGATCCTTCATCTTTATTAATTTTACTTACAGTCCAGGTATCACTTAAGGAAGTTGGAGTTCCTGAACTTGAGGTAGAAACTCCAGCGATTTTAGTTAAAACTGCAGGAGAATCAGCATTTATGTTGAATGTGTATTCATCAACTATTGAACCAGTTGTAGAAACACTGCTTTCAATTAATTCAGGTTTAGCTAGAGCTGTTAAATAAGTATCCACTTCTTTTTTATTTGAATTGGTGTAAGTAAAAATTCCTCCAGCTGCCAAAAGAGCCGAAACGGCCACAATCACAATATTGCGCTCACGCATTTATCCCTCATTCTCAATTTATCTATTTCCAAACTAACACTTTGTACTTTTTACTGCATATTCAAGATAACCAGGTGAACCTTAATGAAATCTGTGTATAACTTAGAAATTTGCT
>JBJOKB010000033.1:0-6877 GCA_046046315.1 Actinomycetota bacterium
TTTGGTTTGAATTTTGATCCAAGCCATTTCGTTTGGCAAGATTTAGATCCAGTTAATTTCTTACTTGATTTCAAAGATCGCATTTATCATGTTGATTGCAAAGAATCACGTAAACAATTAAATGGTCGAAACGGTCGTTTAGGTTCGCATCTACCTTGGGCAGATCCACGTCGCGGTTGGGATTTTGTTTCCACCGGACATGGGCATGTTCCTTGGGAAGATGTTTTCCGTGGTTTAAATGCCATCGGTTACAAAGGACCAATCTCTGTTGAATGGGAAGATGCTGGAATGGATCGCCTAATTGGTGGACCAGAAGCATTGGAATTCATCAGAAAACTGAACTTCACTCCACCAAGTGCTGCGTTTGATGCTGCATTTAGTTCAAAGAGTTAATTAGTTCAAAAAATAATGGGTCAGGATTTTTCCTGACCCATTATTATTTTTGAGGAAAGTTTAATTAAATCCAAATCGGACAATTTTAAGTTGTAGTAAATAGTTCTAATTTTGACTAGACTTTCTAGATGACTACAAATGCAGTTGTCGAATGTTCCAACTTAACAAAAGATTATGGTTCAGGACATGGAGTATTTAACCTAAATCTTTCCATAAGCGAAGGGGAGGTTTTTGGTTTAATCGGAGCCAATGGTGCCGGGAAAAGTACGTTCATTAAATTATTGATGGATTTGATTAATCCAACTTCTGGGCAAGCGCAAATTTTTAATCTTGATTCTCAAAAAAATTCTGTTGAATTAAAACAAAAGATTGGTTATCTGCCTGGCGAATTGATGCAATTCCCGGGAGTTACTGCTGGTTACATCCTGAATCTTATTATGAATATTAGAAAATTAGATGTTAAAGATTACATTCACGAGTTAGCTGACCGAATGCAATTAGATCTAACTAGAAAATTTCAAGACCTTTCCCACGGAAATAAACAAAAAGTTGGCTTAATTCAGGCATTTATGCACCAACCAAAACTCTTGATTTTAGATGAACCAACTCTTGGACTAGATCCAATAATTCAAAGAGAACTTAAAAATATGATTCAAGAATCAACTAAGAATGGTGCCACCATAATTCTTTCTTCCCATATTTTGACTGATGTTGAATCTGTTTGTTCCAGAATTGGGTTAATTAACGATGGTCGTTTGGTTAAAGAGGGAACGATGGCCCAATTGAAAAAATCTCGTTCACACATCATCACTGCCCACATGATTGGTGCTTTTTCAAGTGAAGATGAGTTAGAAGATGCAGGTGCTAGAAATTTAAAAATCGATGGTCAGATTGTAAGTTTTGAAGTTCGTGGCGAAATTGATCGAGTTTTAAAAGTTTTAGCAAAGTATGAAGTTATTGAACTAGACAGCAGAGAACTATCTCTGGAGGAGTTGTTTTTCACTGAGGTTGCGAACTAGGCCTAAAAACTTTGCCATAGTTTTAAGCTCTTTGAGAGAAAAACGAATAACAATTTTTGCTTGGTTTACTGCAGGCGCCATCGCAATGTACTTTGAGGCAATCGCAATTGCCGCAGAACTAAGAGATTTTCCGGGAGGCCCAACAGCTTTAGCTAAATCAATAATGCCCACTATTGAAGGTTTGCGATTAATTCGTTGGCCTGCTGATCGACTAGACACTTTAGGTGGCTATCTCACATATCACAATGTTGTTTTATTCAATTTCTTTCTTGCACTTTTTGCAGCAATTCAAGGTTCAAGATTAATCAGACATCTTGAAGAAACCCGTGATATAGATTTCTACCTTTCAAGTGGTACTTCAAGAACTCGTCTGATTCAACTAAGGTCTCTTTCTTATTTTATTTCACAATTAATTATTTCTTTAGGTCTTGGATTAGGAACCGCTTTCGCGTTAAATGCATCTGATGAACCAAACACATCTGGAGCTTTGATTACCCTATTAGCTGCTGGAATCTGTATATTCCCTTTCTTTGGTTTAGGGTTACTTGTTTCGCAATTTGTTATAAATTCAAAAACAGCATCAGGTATTTCATCAATTGTTGTTACGGTACTTTACTTAGTTAACAATGTTGCCGATAAATATTCGTGGCTTACTTGGGCAAAATATTTGTCGCCATTTTATTACGCAAATTTAACAAGACCAATTATTCCTGGTTTTGGAATAAATATATGGTCTTGGTTGCTCATGATTTTTATTGGCTTAATTTTTATTTCAGTTTCTACTTATCTATTCAAAGTAAGAGACGTTGGAGGCACCTATCTTGAGAGATCGGGTGCAAAATCGAAAAAATCTAAAATTAATAAATACATTCCAAAGACTTTGATCGGGGATATGCTGTGGCGGCAAAGAATTGGTTTATTTGCATGGGCAATTACAACTGCAATATTTATTTACGTTTTTATTTCTATGATGTCAGACATAGTTGTGATATGGGAACAATTTGAATTTCTAAAACAATTTCAATCCAGTGGATTAGGTAACACAGCACAACAACAATATTTAGCTATGGTATTTGAAATTATTCCGCCTTTTATTGCAGGATTCATAATCTCGCAAGGCTCAAAATGGACCTCAGACCTAAATCAAGGCAGAGTGCAAATGTTTTTATCAACGCCACTTTCTTATTCTGGTTTAATTTTTCGGAGAGTTTTCGCCACAATGATTGGGTCGGAAATAATTATTCTTGCCTCAATATGTGCAGTTTTAATAGGAAGTTATAGACAATCTGTAAATGTAGATATGCAAGCTTTACTGAGAGTTTTCACCATGTCTAATCTTTTTGCTTTAGCTTTTACTTCTTTGAATGCTGTGATTGTTTCAATTCTTAAAGGAAAAAATGCTACGACGGCTATTTCAATCTACGTAGGTGCAGCGTGGATGGTTGGATTTATGGTCCCTTACTTGAAATGGCCTGATTGGGTCATACGCCTTTCAATATTCGATTCCTTTGGCCATCCATTTATCGAATGGCCTCAAAGAGTGAGCTTCTTATTCATTTTCATTGTGGCCATACCTGGATTAATACTTGCGATATCTATTTCTGAAAAGAGTTCTAAAGTTATTTAATTGCACTAAATTTAAAAACTAATCACCTAATGGCAGTGTTGGATTGGTTTGGGCAAATTCCATTGTGGAATCAAAATCAATAATTCCAGCATCAGAACCAAGTCCTGTTGCCACCAAAGATCCGCAAGCACTTCCTAATTTGGCAGCTTCTTCAATTGTCATTCCACGAGATAAACCTGCAATAAATCCACCAGTCCAAGCATCCCCACAACCTGTTGTGTCAACAACATTTACCTTGTAGGCAGGAATTCTTAAACGCAATCCTTCTTTATTTTTAATTAAGCTGCCGCGAGCACCCATCTTGAGCACAACATGTTTTGCTCCTGCATTAAGAAAGAAATCACATAATTCATCTAAATCTGTTAAGCCCGTGATCATTTGAGCTTCTTCAAGATTTGGCATGAAGAAATCTAAATAAGGCATTGCTGGCAATATTTTTTCTGCCATGTTGTCTTGCTTCACACCTAAAATATCCATGGTAGTTATGGCTTTGCCTTCGCGAGCAACTTTCAAAGTTTTTACTGTGTCTTCACCATCAAATTTAGGCATTAAATAAAATCCGCCGATATGAACAAAGTCAGCTTTTCTAACCACATCTTGAGGAACATCTTCAAAACAAAATGTGGCATTAGTGCCCATTACATGAAGTGCTGGTCTTTCTCCATTAGGTCTAATAGGCAACATCGTGCCTGAAGTCTGCACACCTTTTTTTCTTTTCATCTGACTTGTGTCAATGCCGTAGCGATTCATGATGCCTAATAAGACATTGCCCATTTCGTCATCACCTGCTGCACCAACTGCTATTACTTTGCAACCAAGTTTTGCCATATCAACAGATGTTCCAGCAGCAGTTCCTGCGGCGGTAATTCTGATTTCATCAATTAAGGCAATATTTTGTCCTGGCGGGATTTCTGAAACATGTCTGCCTAAAACATCCAAAATATGAACACCCATAGAGACAACTGTTGGCATAAATACTCCTTTAGTTACAGATCTGTTGAAGCTTTTGGTTCAGGAGATGCTTCATCATCTGATAAACCTAATACTGGATCACTAGCACGTGTACGAGCACGTCTCTTGTCATTTAGCCAAGCGATAAATGTGGCAATGGAAATAAGTAATAACACAGGAGCAGCTAGCAAGGTCATATTTACAGGATCTCCTGTTGGGGTAGCAATTGCTGAAAAAGCAAAAACTGAAAGAACCACAACGCGCCATCTGGAAGTAATAGCTTTTGCTTCCAATACATCAAACATATTTAGCATCACAATAAACAATGGTGCTAGAAAACTAATACCAAATACTAGAACCATTCGAAGGAAGAAACTTAAGTATCGATCAACTGGAACATAGTTTCCAACACCTAATGGTGTAAAACCAAAAAGTAATTTCAAACCAATTGGTAGGAAAATATAGGCAAGCACTGCTCCACTAATAAATAACGGAGTAGCAACACCTGCAAAAAGATATGCTCTTAGTTTTTCTTTTCTATAAAGACCTGGGGTGATGAAACGCCATAATTGATAAATCCAAATAGGCGCTGTAATCAACATTGATGTCACAACTGAGACTTTTATTTGTAATACGAATGCATCTGCAACGCCACCCAACACCAATCGGACATCACGTCCGTTTGCTTGAGCTTGTTCAACGATGACATTTACTGGTTGACTAAGAATTTCGAATATTTGAGGATAAAAACTCCAAGCAACAACTGTGCCAATAACAATTGCTAAAGAAGCTTTAAATAAACGTGATCTTAATTCCCGTAAATGTTCAATCAGCGACATTTCTTTAAATCGCTGCACTTTTGTTGCAGGCAAAACTAATTACACCTCCACCTAAATTAAATTTAAGCGGATTTACGCCTCAGGATTTTTTGTTGGTTCTTCAGTCTTTGAAGTATCGTTTTTTGTTTCAGCTTTTAAGATACGAACTGAACGACCTAAAGAACGTGCCATATCTGGCATACGCTTTGCACCAAATAACAAAAGAATGATGAACAAAATGATCATCAATTCTGGTCCTTGAATGTTCTTAAACATCTAGTCTCCTTTTAAAAACTGCCGGCTTGTTAAAAATACTCCTGGCAGAGTTTTACCTGCACCTCGAGGTTCTCATGAGGCATAAGCCTTGGTCAACCTCATTCAGGGCACGATTTGGCAACAATTTGGGCCAATTACGTGGGAAGTAAAGCATGACTATTTATTAAGCCGCTTTTTTGCCAATCCAACCCATGGTTTTTAGTAGTCGATCAAATTCTTTCTTGATGGCATTGGCATCAACATAACCTTCATGACGAGCAGACTTAATGAACTTAATACCACCTGAAAGATCAGGATTTTTATCCATGATTTTTTTATCAAAACTAGCTGCTCTAGCTGGATTGTTAATTTGATCATTTAAATATGCAGCCAATACTTTGGCAGCTTTACCAAATAAGTTATAGGCTCCTGCATTAGTTTCAATAAATCCCATTGCGTAAAGATTTTTAAATTTGCGAGAAAAAATTGTTAAATACATATCATCTGGATGTTGTACATTTCCAAAATATTCTTGAGCGTATGGAATTGAGTGCTTGTAACCTGTGGCAAGAATTATGACATCAATTTTTTCACTAGAGCGATCAGAAAAAATAACTTTGTCAGAATCAAATTGACTTATGTTTGGTTTAGCAATCACATCTCCATGTTGTAATCTTTGAAGAATTTCTGTATTCAAAGTTGGATGAGTTTCAAATAATCTGTGATCAGGTTTTGGTAGGCCCAGTCTTGTTACATCACCATTTAAAACTCTTAACATAATTCCAAATATTTTTTGTTGCAAAAACATTGGCAATTTTGGTCCAGTTTCAGCAAATACATCACTTGGGATTCCAAATACATGTTTAGGGATAAACCAATAACCACGTCTCACAGACAAAAATGTTTGATCTGTCACTCGACCAACGTCACAGGCAATGTCACAGGCAGAGTTTCCTCCCCCAACAATTAAAACTCTTTTATCTTTTAAGTCATTGGAATTTCGATACTCCACACTGTGCATAATTTTGCCATCAAATTTTCCTGGAAAACTTGGGATTACTGGATCCCATTGCATTCCAGTTGCACATATTACTTTCTCATAATTTTTAATTTCTCCATTTGATAATTCAACAACCCAAGATAGATCTTGATTTTGCTTCAATGATTTAACTGAAGTATTAAATTGAATATTGGTATAAATATCAAAATGATTCGCATAATCTTTTATGTAATTTAAAACTTGTTTTCGTGAAGGATAGTCTGGGTAACTTTTTGGCATTGGATAATCAGGAAATGCGGAAAGAGTTTTACTGGAAATAAAGTGTGCTGATTCGTATAAAGGGCTGCCCTGGTTATCAATATCCCAAAGTCCTCCAACATTTGAATGTTTTTCAATATGATCATAAGAAATGTTGTAATTTTTTAACTCTTTAGCTGTAGCTAAACCAGCAGGACCTGCTCCAATTATCAAAATATTGTTTTGCACAAGTCAAATAATAGTTAAATTATCTTATATTTAGCAATAGAAATTACTGTTTACTCCACAGATTTGCTGACATTAATTCAGGAACAAGCAATTCTGTTAATAGTTTGAACAAGATATCGCCTTCCTCAATATTGATCGAAGCAATATTTCCTTTTGAATAAGATCCGATTGAACCAAAAAATGAATTTCGATTAACTAACCATTCAATAGCTTGTTGATCCCAAGTACTTCCCGTAAACATAAGTGCTTTGTAATCAAGTGACTTGGTTAAATAAACATCAACGTGTGACCAATCTCCGGTTTCACAACCATCAGCATTAATTCGTGG
>JBJOKB010000035.1:0-6718 GCA_046046315.1 Actinomycetota bacterium
TAGAAATCGTTGACTCTGTGTTTTTTGATAAGGAGAACACCCGTCGCGATGGATAAATTAACCCAAACCAGGAAAAGCCCTTTAAATAATATCTCTTTAGGTAGTAAGAAAAATATTTATATTGCAGAAAAACCTTTTGCCACAACTTTAGAAATTAGAGTAAAGCCAAATAGTAAAGCATCAAAAATAATTGAAAAAGCACTAAAAATCAAGTTTCCTGAAAAAGTTGGACAAACTTTTAGATCAAGGGAATTTACAGTGTTAACACTTGGACCTGATTGGTGGATGGTCGTTGGTGCTAATAAAAATCATGAGACAAAGATTAGAGAAGCTATCGGTTCTGATTTTGCTTCTATTGTGGATACTTCTTCACAAAGAACATTTATTGAAGTATCAGGTAAATACGCGAGAGATGTCTTAGAGCACGGTTGGGAAAACAATTTAGATCCCAAAAACTTCAAACCTGGAATGTGTTCCCAAGCTGTCCTCTCAAGATCGCCTGTGATTATCTATCACGGTCCAGTTGGCGTCTATCATCTTTATGTCAGAGCTTCATTTGCCCAGCACCTGTGGAATTTCCTATCAGATGCAGCAGTTGAATACCTAAAGAAATAGTAGGTAACTAGATGTCAGCAATAATTCTTGATGGTAAAAACGCGGCGCAAAATATCAAAAATAATCTTGCTCAAAGAGTTGCTGCATTAAAAGCTAAAGGAATAATTCCTGGTTTAGGAACAATTTTAGTTGGGGATGATCCAGGGTCTCAAGCTTATGTGAATGGTAAACACAAAGATTGTGCTGAAGTTGGTATTAGCTCAATTCGTATTGAATTACCCAAAACGGCAAGCCAATCAGAAGTGATTGCAGCAATTGAAAAATTAAACAATGATTCAAATTGCACAGGATTTATTGTGCAACTCCCCCTTCCCAAAGGTTTAGATTCAAATTCAGCCCTTGAAGCAATTAATCCTAAAAAAGATGCAGATGGACTACATCCAAATAATTTAGGAAAATTAGTGCTTGGCCAATCTGGTCCCCTTCCTTGCACCCCAAGAGGAATTATTGAATTACTTCACTCCTACAAAATTGAAATAGATGGGGCAAATATTGTGATTATCGGAAGGGGTGTAACAGTTGGAAGACCTCTAGGTTTACTTTTGTCAAAAAAATCTGAAAATGCGACAGTAACTTTGTGTCACACGGGTACTAAAGATTTAAAAAGTCATTTATTAATAGCAGATATTGTGATTGCTGCAGCTGGTGTTCCTCACTTAGTTAAACCTTACATGATCAAGAAAGGTGCTACTTTAATTGATGTGGGAATAACTAGAACCGAAAAAGGACTCGTGGGAGATATTGATCCTCAAGTAAAAGAGGTAGCAGGATTTTTTTCCCCAATGCCCGGTGGAACTGGACCCATGACTCGAGCGATGTTGTTAACAAATGTTGTTGAACAAGCAGAAAGTGTTTCCCGATGACAAAAATTTATGACTACATAATTGTTGGTGGAGGAAGTGCTGGTTCTGTTTTAGGTAACAGATTAAGTGAAAATGAAAACAATGAAGTCTTAGTTCTTGAAGCAGGGCGACCAGATTATTGGTGGGATGTTTATGTTCACATGCCTGCAGCATTAACTTTTCCAATTGGAAACAAGTTTTATGACTGGAAATATCAATCTGAACCTGAACCATTTATGAATAACAGAAATGTTTACCACGGTCGAGGAAAAATTTTAGGTGGATCAGGATCTATAAATGGAATGATTTTTCAACGTGGAAATCCAATGGATTATGAGCGTTGGGCGAGTGATAAAGGTGTTGAAAACTGGGACTTTGCGCATTGTCTTCCTTATTTCAAAAAAATGGAAAATTCAATAAATGTTTCTGACACCGTTTTTAGAGGACATAGTGGGCCATTGGAATTAGAAAAGGGACCAGCAAAAAATCCACTTTTCCAATCATTTTTCAAAGCTGCAGTTGAAGCAGGTTATCAATTAACAGATGATGTAAATGGTTACAGACAAGAAGGTTTTGGTCCATTTGATCGAAATGTAAGAAAAGGAAGAAGACTTTCTTCCGCTAGAGCGTATTTACATCCAGTGAAGAGACGCAAAAATTTAACAATAAAAACTCGTGCAATGGTAGAAAAAGTGGTGTTTGAAGGTAAAAAAGCAATTGGGGTTGAGGTGACCTTCAGGACTTTATTTGGTAAGAAAAAAGAATTTATACAAGGTAAAGATATTATTTTATGTGGTGGAGCAATAAATACTCCCCAAATATTGCAATTATCAGGAATTGGCGAAGCCAAACATCTGAATTCATTAGGAATTTCAGTTGTGCAAGATCTTCCAGGTGTTGGCGCTAATTTACAAGATCACTTAGAAGTTTACGTTCAATATTCTTGTAAGAAACCAGTTTCTCTTCAACCAAATTTACAACTTTGGAGAAGACCATTTATCGGTGCTGCTTGGTTGTTCTTTAGAAAAGGACCAGGGGCTTCAAATCATTTTGAAGGTGGCGGTTTTGCTAGAAGTAATGAGGATGTTAAATATCCAAACTTGATGTTTCACTTCCTACCAATTTCTGTTCGCTACGATGGCACCGTCACTGCAAAAGGTCATGGGTATCAAATTCATATCGGCCCAATGTATTCAGATGCCAGAGGATACGTCAAAATCAAAGACGCAAATCCATATACAAAACCTGCCATTTTATTCAATTATTTATCGACTGCTCAGGATAAACGAGAGTGGGTTGAAGCAATTAGAGTGGCAAGAAAGATTTTGACCCAAAAAGCAATGGATGAATTTAATGGTGGAGAGATTTCTCCAGGTACATCAGTAAGTACTGACGAAGAAATTTTAAAATGGGTTGCTAAAGACAGTGAAACTGCCTACCACCCATCATGCACAGCAAAAATGGGTACGGATGAAATGTCAGTTGTTGATCCAAAAACTATGAAAGTCCATGGTGTTGAAGGGTTGAGAGTTGTAGATGCGTCTGTATTTCCATATGTAACGAATGCAAATATTTATGCACCAGTAATGATGGTTGCAGAAAGAGCAGCAGACTTAATTCAGGGTAAAAAGCCACTTGATCCAATTTATGTTGATTGGTATAAACACAAAGCTTAATTTGTTATAAGCGTTTGCCCTGGTTTAAATTCTTCTCGACCATCATGTGTAAGTACCCAAACAGACTGCTCACCTTTTACAATCCAGTTATTCATTCCACCAACTAAAGCAGTCTTTTCATCAATTCCCACAAGTGTTACTCCAGGTGGTGTGTTAATTAAGTATCTTGTGATGATGTCTGGAATCCAACCAAGCATCCGATCAAAATGTGGAATGACTCTTATATTTGGTAATAAACTTAATCCCTTAACATCTTCATTGTTCTTGCCGATCTTGATTCTCATTTTTGGGACCCAAGTTGTTAAAGCCATCGCACCGGCACTACAGCCCGCTAATGAAGTTCCTTTTTGCCATTGCTTAACAATTGCATCCCAAACCAATGAATCTCTCAACGTCTCAGCTAAATAAGTTGGGTCTCCCCCGCTTAAATAAATTAATCCAGCTCCATTTATCTTTTCCGCTATTTCAGAATTATTTGCTGATTCTTTATCAAAGACTGGTAACCAACGTGATTCCACATTAAGAGCTTTTGCCTGAGTTTGCGCTAAATTTTTCCAATGTTCTAATCTTGCGTCACTTTCCTGACCTGCTGCTGTTGAAAGTTGTACATAAACTGGATTTTGATTAATGAGTAATTCTTTTTCGATTTCTAACATCACAGGTAACCATTCACCTGAACCAACTAGTGCAATGGTCCCACTCATTTTTATAACTTTCGCTTGATTGAAGCTCCCGCACCTGGACTCGAACCAGGAACCACTCGATTAACAGTCGAGTGCTCTGCCAATTGAGCTATGCGGGAATGACTTTTAACGCGAATGCAAACTTACCAAGAAGACAGAATTTTGCTCTATTGAGGTTGCTCAAGATGTGCCTAGAGATTGCTCTCTTAGAGCCCTTCTAAATTCTTCAATACTCAAGAGTTGCTGAAACATGCGATCGTGCTCCTGGTTTTGGGTTGCGGGGTCAAGTCGTTGTAATTGACTTTTTAAATCAGCGATAGTTCTACCGGCATTTATTTCAAGGACCCTGGCAAATACTGAGTCAACATATCTTGTATCCACATTTGCTTTGAACTCTTCCACAGATAAAGCAGCAATCAAAGCTTTTTGATCGTCATCTTCAGTGGAATCATGTGCCGAATTTGCTGACACTTCATTTAAATCAGTAGCTAAAATGGACTCAAAAATTTCTCGATATTTTTGATTCGAGAAGCAATCTGGAGTTAATTGGCTAAACCAAGTTTTTACTAAATCTGGAAATTGAAAAGTAAGTTTTAAACATTCTCTCTCCATAGAAGTTTCTACCGTATCTAGCACCATTTCTTTTTTTTCTGGTTTATTCAAATCGTTATCTATATTTACTCTGCCTCGAGAATTACTTGCCGTTCCAACTGCCTGGACGACAGTGTTTGAATCAGCACCTAACCAACCCGCCAGCATACGTGTGTATTCAGGTCTTAATGCCACATCTTTTATCCCTGCAACAACAGGTGCTGCAGCTCTTAAAGCGGCAACTCTGCCTTCGGCAGTATTTAAGTCAAAACTTGCAATTGTTGATTTAATTACAAATTCAAATAAAGGAACTCTCGATTTTACTAAAGCCACAATTGCATCATTTCCACTTTTTTGCCTTAATTCACATGGATCTAATCCTGTTGATTCAACAGCCACAAAAGTTTGTGCTACAAAAGATTGATCAAGATTAAATGCCTTCAATGCAGCTTTTCTACCTGCCTCATCTCCATCAAAGGTATAAATGATTTCTCCACGCAACTGCTCTTGATCCATTAGAAATCGTCTTAAAACTCGAGCGTGATCTTCCCCGAATGCAGTTCCGCAAGTTGCAACAGCAGTTGTGACACCTGCTAAATGGCAAGCCATTACGTCTGTGTAGCCCTCGACAATTACAGCTTGTTTACTTGAGGCAATATCTTTTCGTGCTAAATCTATTCCGTATAAAACCTGACTTTTTTTGTAAACAGGAGTTTCTGGGGTATTTAAATATTTTGGACCTTGATCATCATCATAAAGTCTTCGTGCACCAAAACCGACAACATCACCACTAGCATCACGAATTGGCCAAGTTAATCTGCCTCGAAACCGATCATAAACTCCACGCTGACCTGCTACTGATAATCCAGCTAACGTTAATTCAGCATCAGTGAAACCCCTTTGCTTTAAATGATTTGTTAAAGAATCCCATCCTTTAAGTGCATATCCAACGCCAAACTTAAGTGCCGCAGCTTTATCAAAACCTCGTTCGGTTAAAAATTTTCTTCCTGTTTCAGCCTCTGGTGAATTAATATTTTGCGCAAAGAATTCTGCTGCTAATTTATTTGCTTCTACTAATCGAGTGCGTTGTCCTGTATTAATTCCTGATCTGCTTGAAGATTCATCGTAACGCAACTGAATGTTATATTTTCCTGCTAATTTCTCAACAACTTCACTAAATGATAAATGTTCAATTTTTTGTAAAAAGCCAATAACGTCTCCACCTTCGCCACATCCAAAGCAATACCAAAAACCCTTTGATGGCGTCACATGAAAAGAAGGCGATTTCTCATCATGAAAAGGACATAAACCTTTAAGACTTGCACCACCGGCACTTTTTAAAGAAACGTGTTCTCGAACAACTTCATCAATTCGAGCTCGCTCACGAACTAAAACAACGTCTTCGTTTCTGATTCTTCCGGCCATATGACTTAGCCTACAAATTCTTGGGCAAGTCTTCTTGCTGAAGAGTCTGTAAGGCTTGCTACTTGGTCAATTACAGCCCTTTTGGCACTTTTGTCATTACTCGCACTCTCGTACTGAAGCTTAAATTGTGGATCAAGTTTTCCTGGATTTTTTTGCAATCCTTCAACAATGCTTAATATTAAATTCTGTTCCTTAGCATAATTTTCTGCTGCACCTTTTCTTTGCATAACAAATAAATTCACTACGGCTTTCAAAACCGCGATTTGAGCTTTTGTCTCGAGAGGAACCACTAAATTAGCCTTATATCTTGTTAAATTTTTAGCATCATTACCTAATTTTGTGGCTTGTTCTATCTCTTCAGTAAATTTACCGATTAAATGACTAGTCATATTTTTTAAAGAAGCCATATCGACTTGAGTTGCTGTAAAAGAGCTAACCCACCAATTTTGAGAAATTAAAGATTTTAGTGCTTGACTTAATTTATCGTCTGCAATATCAGGTGCATATTCATTTCTGGCAAGTTTAACTACTTCGTTAAATTCCGGTTCAGCATTAAGTGCAAGTGGACTAAAATGCTGACCATAGATTGCATCTTCAATATCATGAACGCTATAGGCAATATCATCAGCAATATCCATTACTTGAGCTTCAAAAACTTTTGATTTGTCTTTTGCTTTTAACCTAACCCAATCAAATATTTCTTTGTCTTCGTCATAGAAACCAAATTTTGGGTTGCTACCATCAAAGCCCCAAGGATATTTTGTTGAAGCATCAAGAGTTGCTCTAGTTAAATTTAAGCCAAGTGAACGACCATCGCGAATAGTTTTTGATTCAAGTCGAGTAAGTAATCTAAATGTTTGAGCATTTCCTTCAAATCCACCAATAT
>JBJOKB010000068.1:0-11011 GCA_046046315.1 Actinomycetota bacterium
CAAATAGATCCAGCACTTACTCCAGATAAAACGGTGCCATTTTCCCAAGCAGTTTTTAAAACTTCATCAACTTTATGAAGTTTCCAAACTGCCAAAAGATTTGCAACAGAACCTCCACCAACCCAAACTAGATCAGCATTCAATAGTCGTTTTTCAACATCCTCGTTTGGTTGAGGAAATAAAGAAAGATGGGTTACATCAACGCTTAAATCAGACAAGGCTTCATAACTTCTGGCAATGTATGAAGCATCATCACCAGTTGCTGTCATCATGAAGCAAACTTTGGGACGATCTTTCTTGGATAATTCCAAAGCCTTAAGAAATGTTGCACCCGGTCTCATGACACCCCATCGCTTTGTTGATACAAAGCCACCAGAGGTTGCGACAATATATTTTTCTTTACTCATAATCCCAAACTGACTTTGACCGAAATTGCAGCATTTGTTCCACTAAGCATTGCACCTTGAATCGATGATGTTGCACGGTGATCTCCCGCTACGAAAAGATTTTCCGATATCTGATTAGAGCTAATAAGAGAGTAAGGAGGAATCATGGCAGGAAGCGCTTCTTTGATTTTATATTCTTTAATCAATTCCCAATTTTGTGTATTGACCCCAAATAAATGCGCTAAATGTTTTTTAACACTTTCAAGATCAGCATTTTCGTAAGGAGAGATTGCCGAAGCGGAAACTAATACTTGTCCCTCAGGGGCATAGCTTGCTGCAGCATTTGTTATAACTACTGCGTTCGTGAGCGGGCCTGATTTTTGAGCATCTACAAAAAGTATTGGTTTACCCTTCACTATCGAATTTACTTGTTGATCGGCTTTGAAATACCAAGTAGTAACAGTGTGCATTTTTTTTGGTTCAAGATTTAACCAAGAAATAGCTGTTGAAGGATCTGTGGCTACCACAATTTTTGAAGCCTGTATTTCTTCGTCTTTAGTAAATATTTTATTGCCGTCAATTTTTAAAATTTTTGTGTTCAATGAGATTTTTTCACTAGGTATCTTTGATGCCAATTGATTTGGGATTTCCTGCATGCCTTTCGCAGGAACACTTGGAATCCCTAGTAGAAAAGTTTTTAAAACAACATCTAGGAATTTACGAGAAGTTGATAAATCAGATTCTAAGAAAACTCCTTGCAGAAAAGGTCTAAAAAGTTTTTCAAGTAAAGAACCCCGTATTCCAGATTTCGTTAAAGATTCGTTGGCTGATACATCTTTAGTCGTTGTAATTTGGGCATCTGAAGTTATCAAGTACTTAAGGAAGTAGCCCAGAAGTCCTAGGTGACTAAAAAGATTTCCTGGTAGATCTTTTATAAATCTAAAACGATAATCTTTGCTGCGGAAAGGATCGACAATTAATCTAAGTCTTTTGCCGTCTCTTATTGCAATTCCTGGGGTAAAAGATTTCAAATCAAGACTTTTGTAATCAAGCAATCTTTTACCTTCTGCATAACTTGGGTTATATAGTTGAAATCCTCTATCAAGGATAAATCCATCAATAACATCTGATCTAACTCTTCCCCCAACACCATCGG
This sequence comes from Actinomycetota bacterium, assembly GCA_046046315.1. Classification (GTDB taxonomy): domain Bacteria; phylum Actinomycetota; class Actinomycetes; order S36-B12; family UBA5976; genus ATZT02. Next base: position 1,543 of record JBJOKB010000068.1, read on the forward strand.
ATGAATCAAATATTTGAAAATCGATTTTATTTCTCTGTAACTCAAGTGCACAGGATAATCCAGCTAATCCTGCCCCAATTATTGCTACTTCAACTTTCTTAGTCATTAGTATTTAAGTGCTGAGTTCAATGTGCTCAAAATGTCTTTATGCTTAAATTCAAATCCAGAAGCTAGAAGTTTTGAAGGCAAAACTCTACTTGAACCAAGTGCTTCAATAGAAAATTCACCCAGTGCAATTTTTAAGGCAATACTTGGAACGTTAAAGAATGCTGGTTTATTGACGACACTTGATAGTGCTTTTGTGAATTCAGTATTCGTTACAGGATTTGGATTTGTTAAATTCACTCCACCGGTTAGTCTGACATCTTCAATTAGATGAAATATTGCTCTTATCTCATCTTCTAAGGAAATATAAGACCAATACTGTTTACCATTACCTAATTTTCCACCCAATCCAAGTCGAAAAATAGGCAATACTTTTTTAAGTAATCCTCCTCGTTTGCTCATGACTAAACCTGTGCGAGGGTGTACTACTCGAATTTTATTTTTTCTCACTCTTTGTGCCGCAAACTCCCAATTGAAAACAACATCGCTTAAGAAACCTTCTCCTAATTCAGCGTTCTCATCCACTGCAATGTCGCCGGTGTCTCCATAAAAACCCATGGCAGATCCTGAAACAAAAACTGAAGGGGGAGTTCTTAAATTAACAATTGCATTTGAAAGTGTTTCAGTTGAATTTACTCTGCTATTTAGAATCTCTTTTTTGTATTTCTTGGTCCATCGACGATCACCAACACCTGCACCTGCCAAATGGATAATAGCTGTGGATTTTTCTAATACTTCTAAATCAACAATTCCTTTATTTGGATCCCATTGAGATTCATTTTTTTCTTTAGGCAAACGTCTTACAAGTTTTATAACCTCGATGTTCTTTTTTTCTGCTTCTCTAACTAATGCAGAGCCAATTAAACCGGAAGAACCGGTTACCACTAATTTCATTATTTTTTATAAACCTAGTTCAGATTCGAAATTAGCGTCTTCTAATCGAACTTTCATTGAAGAAAGGAATCTTGCTGCATCGGCTCCATCAACAAGTCGGTGGTCATAAGTTAAAGCTAAGTAGACCATTTGTCGAATAGCAATTTGATCGTTTCCATCATCACCTTTAACCACAACTGGTCTTTTAACAACTGCTCCAGTTCCTAGGATTGCTACTTGTGGTTGATTGATGATTGGTGTGTCAAAGAGTGCTCCGCGACTTCCGGTGTTTGTCAAAGTAAAGGTTCCACCGCTTAGTTCATCAGGTGTTACCTTGTTATCTCTTGTTCTGTTGGCTACATCTTGAATTTTTCTTGCTAATCCAGCAATTGAAAGATCTCCCGCATCTCTAATCACAGGTACTAATAAACCTTTTGGTGTATCGACAGCAACTGCTAAATGAATTGCATCACTATAGGCAACTTGTGTGGCATCAGCAGAAATGGTGGCATTAACTATTGGGAATTCTTTTAAGGTTTCAACAGCAACTTTTGCAAAGAATGGAAGGAATGAAAGTTTTACTCCTTCGCGAGCAACAAAAGTATCTTTTACTTTAGTTCTTAAAGATGCAATTTTTGTTACGTCTACTTCAACCACACTAGTTAATTGAGCAGAGATGTGAAGTGATTGAACCATTCTTTCGGCGATAACTCTTCTTAAACGAGTTGTCTGTTCAATTCGTCCCCGTAACGGTTGTTCAACACTTGCAGCAGCGGCTGCAGGTTTTACTGGAGCAACTGGAGCAGAAGGCGTTGGTGTGGCAACCGGTGTTGACACTGGTGCGGCAACGGGGGCAGCTGGAGCAACTGGAGCTTGAGAAACTGGTGCGGGAGCTGAAGAAGTTTTTGCGTTTAATACATCTTCTTTTTTAATTCTTCCGTTAACGCCAGAACCTGAAATAGCTGAAAGATCAATTCCTTTTTCTTTAGCAAGTTGTCTAACAATTGGTGTGGCATAAGAGTCTTTTGAACTATTTGTGGTTGTTGCAAAAACAGTTGGGGCAACAGTTGCAATAGGTGCAGCTTGAGCCACTGCTACAGGATCAACTTTTGGTGCAGGAGCTGGAGTTTGTGCAACGGGAGCCGGTGCAGGTGCAGCAGGTTTTGGCGTACTTGCCCCCGCAGAAGTTGAGATTATTGCTAGTACAGCACCAACTGCTGCAACTTGATCTTGAGCAACTTTAATTTCTGTTATAACTCCTGCGGCAGGAGAAGGAAGTTCAGTGTCAACTTTGTCTGTTGAAATTTCTACTATTGCTTCATCTAAAGAAACCGAATCTCCAATTTTTTTCAACCAACGTGTAACTGTTCCTTCAGTAACTGATTCACCAAGTGCAGGTAATAAAACATTTACTGTTGATCCATTTGCAGAAGGCGCAACAGGCGTTGGTGCTGATACTGGTGCAGGAGCTGGAGTTTGTGCAACTGGTTTTTCAACAACAGGTTCAGGTTTTGGCGCAGGAGTTTGTGCAACTGGCGGGGCAGTAGGAGTTGGAGCACTTGGTGCAACAGAACCTTATTCGCCAATTACTGCCATTACGCCACCAACAGGAATTACGGAATCTTGTGCAGCTTTAATTTCTAACAAAACTCCAGCAACAGGAGAGGGGATTTCGGTGTCAACTTTGTCAGTTGAAACTTCCACAATTGCTTCGTCAACTTTAATTACATCGCCCACATTTTTTAACCAACGTGTAACTGTTCCCTCGGTAACTGATTCACCAAGTTGCGGCATTGTTACGTTAGTTGCCATTTAATTATTTTTCCTTTTCTAATTAATCGTGGGTATGTAGTGGTTTACCGGCCAGAGCCATTGCTGCTTCGCCCATTGCTTCAGACATTGTTGGATGAGCATGAATATAAGGTGCAACATCTTCAGGAGAAGCATCCCATGAATACATCATTTGAGCTTCTGCCAACAATTCGCCAACTCGAGAACCAATCATGTGAATTCCAACAATTGGTCCACCATTTTTAAGCGCAATCAGTTTTATAAATCCTGCTGTTTTTAAGATCTGACTCTTTCCATTACCAGCTAAGTCATATTGCACAGTTCTGATTTGGTCTGCACCAAATTTTTCTTTAGCAGCAGATTCGTTTAGTCCAACTGAAGCAATTTCTGGCTCAGAGTATGTAACTCTTGGAATTGCAGTGATATCAATAACTCTTGGGTTTAAACCTTTGATGTGTTCAGCAACGAAAATTCCTTCTTGGAATCCTTTATGTGCTAATTGCGGTCCGCGAACTATGTCTCCGACTGCGTAAACATTTGCAAGATTTGTTTGTAGGTTTTCGTTTACTTTAATTAATTCGCCTTCAAATTCCAATCCTGCTTCTTCAAAACCTTGATTTCTTGTAGCAGATCCTCGACCAACAGCAACCAACATCAAATCGGCTGCAAAAGTTTGTCCATCTTCTAATTTGGCAACTACGCCGTGTTTAGTTTTATCAACACCGGCAAATCTCACACCAGTTGAGAAATTAATGCCACGTTTTCTAAATGCGCGTTCCATCGCTTTTGAAACAGCTTCATCTTCAGCCGGAACTAATCTTGGTAATCCTTCAATAACAGTAACTTCTGCACCCAAGGATTTCCAAACACTTGCAAATTCAACACCAATTACACCGCCACCAAGAATGATTACGCTGGCAGGAACTTTATCTAGTTTCAACGCATGTTCTGAGTTGATTACTTGTTGGCCATCAATTTCTAGACCAGGCAATGATTTTGGAAATGATCCAGTTGCTAAAACAACATATTTGCCTTCAAATACTTGGTCTCCAACTTTTACTTTGTTAGGACCAACAAACTTTCCTTCGCCGGTTACATAATCAACACCACGATGTTTAACTAATCCTTGTAAACCTTTGTAAAGACGATTTACAACGCCATCTTTGTAATTATTAACTTCTGGCATATCAATACCTAATAAATTTGATTTAACTCCATATGATGCAGACTCTCTAACACTGTCTGCAATTTCACCTGCGTGTAATAAAGCTTTGGTTGGAATGCAACCTCTATGTAAACAAGTTCCACCGAGAACATCTCTTTCGATGAGAGCGACTTTCAAACCAAGTTGGGAACCACGTAACGCTGCGGCATAACCGCCGCTTCCTGCCCCAAGGATTACTAGGTCGTATGTGGCCATTTGTAACCTTTCTTTTGTTCCACCCTCGTGAGGTTTCTCTATGTATATCCTTTCACGCAAGTAAAAAGAGGCAATTTCGGGTTTGCAGACTAGGGGAAGAGCCTAGGACGAATTAGTCCGTTCACCAAAGTTTGGATTGTTACAAAAATTAAGCCAATTTTTGCGCAAGGTGAACCAGGGTTCTTACTCCAACACCTGTGCCACCAAAACCGTTATATCCATATGGCGCACCTTCGTTAAATGCTGGAGGTGCGATATCAATATGTACCCAAGGAGTGTTTTCATCAACAAATTCTTTTAAGAATGCGGCACCAACCATCATTCCTCCGGCTGGATTTGGAGTGAAACCAACATTGGCAATGTCTGCGGTTTTAGAATCCAAAATTGTTCTTGATTCTTCAGGAATTTGCATCGGCCACATTGCTTCGCCAGTTGCTTTCGCGCTTTCAAAAACCTGATCACGTGCTTCATCTTTATTTGCCATAATTCCTGCGGTACGAGAACCAAGTGCGACAGTTGCAGCGCCAGTTAACGTTGCTATATCAATAATTAAATCAGGCTTATCTTTTTGAGCTCTTCCTAAAGCATCAGCTAGAACTAATCTTCCTTCGGCATCTGTATTTAATACTTCAATTGTTTTTCCACCATAAGTTGTGACTACATCACTTGGTCTTTGTGCCGTTGCCGAAGGCATATTCTCAGCCAATGCTGCATAAGCGGTGACATTGATTTTTAAATCTAATTGCATTATTGCTCTCAATGTTTCAACAACAGTTGCAGCTCCAGCCATATCACATTTCATCGTGTGCATTGAAGCAGGAGGTTTTAGTGAAATTCCTCCGGTATCAAATGTTATTCCTTTACCAACTAATGCCAAATGGAAATTAGCACCGCGAGATTTATAAGCCAGTCGAATAAATCTTGGAGGGTTAATTGAACCTTGTCCTACTCCTAATAGTGCACCAAATCCTTGTTTCTTGAGTGCTCTTTCTTCCAGAATTTCCACGGTCAGTTTTGAATTCTTTTTGAATGATTTCTTCACATAATCTGCGAAAGTTTCTGGATACATATGACTTGGTGGAGTATTAACTAGGTTTCTCACGTTTTTGATCGATTCTGAAATTATTTGTGCTTCTTGAAAACTGGCTTTGTTAACAAATTCATCTTGAACTAAAATGTGTGCTTGCTTTAAGGGTTCAGTTGATTTTTCATTTTTAGTTTTAAATTCATTAAACGAATAAGAACCAAGTTCCACTCCAACAGTTACAGCGTGGGTTGCAACGGTGGTAATGGTTGGAAGGGCAAATAGGGCAGAGGATTTTCCAGCTAAAGATCTTGCAGCAACTCCAGCTGCACGTCTTAAAGTTTCCATATCAAGTGGTTGAGTTTTTGTTACTTTTCCTAGCCCAACACATAAAACACCATTTTTTATTGTTAAATATGCAAGTTCAGATTTTTTACCTGAGAAGTTAGTTAATTTAAGAGCTTCAGCAATTTCATTTTTTACCGCAGCCTCAAAGGCAATTGCTGGTTCCAGGAATTCTGGACCTTTGTCTGTTTGAGCAAAGCCCACAACTAGCACTTGATTTGCAGAAATATTTTTGGAATCAGTGAGGCAAGTAATTGGCATACCAAATAGCCTAGTAGCGTTTTGTTTCATGAGCGATTCAGCCAAACTTATTCACTCTCCGCTACACCAACGTCACGTTGAGCTGGGTGCAAAACTTGCACCGTTTGGTGGCTGGGAAATGCCTTTGGAATATGCCGGTGGTGGTGTTTTGGCAGAACATGCAGCAACTAGAGAAGCTGTTGGAATTTTTGATGTTTCACATTTGGGAACAGCAACATTAAAAGGACCAAATGCAGCTGATCGACTTAACGAAGTTCTAACAAATGATATTAATCGAATAAAACCAGGACAAGCCCAATATTCCACAATACTTTCTGAAAACGGAACCGTTGTAGATGATTTGATCGTTTACTTAAGATCAAAAGACGAAGTTCTTATAATTCCTAATGCTGGAAACGCAACCACAGTTTTAGAATTAATTAAGAAAAACATCCCAGCAGATATTGAAATAAAAAATTTGCATCAAGATATCGCAATCATTGCAATACAAGGACCCAAATCAATTGAATTAGTAAATGATCTTGGACTTCCCACCGATATGGAATATATGTCTTTTAAAGATGTTTCATTTATGGGAACATCGATAACAATTTGTCGCACCGGCTACACGGGAGAAAAAGGATTTGAAGTGCTAGTACCTGCAGATAAAGCATTAAGTTTTTGGGACAAAGTATTTGAAAGTGGAGCAAAATATGGTGCGAAAGCTGTTGGGTTAGGTGCTAGAGACACCTTAAGAACCGAAATGGGTTACCCACTTCATGGACAAGACATTTCATTAAGTATTTCTCCGTTAGAAGCAGGTTTAAGTTGGGCAGTTATTTTGAGCAAACCTAATTTCTTAGGTAAATCTGCTTTAGAAACAGAAAAAACAAATGGAATAAAAAGAAAACTTGTAGGTATAAAAGCTATTGAGCGAGCAATTCCTCGAAGCCATATGAAAGTTATTGATCAAAATAATAATGAATTAGGTGAAATAACTAGCGGTACTTTTTCTCCAACATTACGAGAAGGAATAGCTTTGGCCTTACTGGATTCAAAAGTAAAAATTGGGGATAAAGTTTTTGTGGATGTGCGTGGTAAGAATGTTGAATTTTTGGTGACTAAGCCACCTTTTGTTGAGCCTAAAGTTCGCTAGCTTTTAGCGCACTGACTGCTAAAGCAAGTTCAGCTAATGGATGAACATTTTCTTTGGTATTCATTATTACCGAAGAGCCCATATATTTAAGTGCCTCATTTAATGAGGGAACATTTGGTGTATTTGCAATTAATAAATAATCTTTGAGTTTGGAATTAGATCTCATTGCTACAAAACCTAAAGCGATAGCACCTGGCCCTACAAGAATTGTGCGGGTTTGTCTCGAAGCAGAAGTTGATAAAGCATTAAATGTAGAGAAAGCATTGTCTCCCAGAGTCTTGGTTATTACTTCTTTTGGATCAGATTTCAATGTTCTGGTTTTCCGCAATAAATCTCTTAATGCTCCAGCATCTTTTACCCATTGGTCATCTTTACCGACACTGGATTTTCCCAACAAAGATGCAGCATCAATTGTGAGAAACGCACCGATTAAGCCACTTGCTAAAACAATGTCATGCGAAACATAAATTCCCACTATTGAAACATTGGCATCAATTGCCTTATTAACTTCGTTTTCAATTTCTGAAGTTATCTTTTTGTGTTCAATAGCAATAGGAGTTAGATCAGACCAATTAAATTTGGTGTCATCAAAACCTAAAGCCAGAACTGAATTAATCACGCACTAAAGACTACAGGTTTAGAAAAATTAGCTTTCTTGGTCATTCGTCTCATGGCTTTAAGTAATGGATTTGATAGAAAAAATATCAAAAGAGCAGTCAAAATACCTCGTGGTAAGTCGTAACCGAAACTGGTTAAGAGACTAAATCGAACCCAGCGAATTAATTGATCCGTTATCGCTAAACCAGGTTCAAAGGAAACTTCTGGAAGTAACCCATTTGCAAACGGCCAAAACCATAGATTTAGTAATAATCCTGCAACAAATCCAACAACAAAACCATAAGTTGATAATAAAAATATTTCTTTTTTGCCTTTAATTTTAGGAAGTAGTCCAGCTCCTGCACCTACCCACGCAGCAACCAACATTTGAAAAGGAAGCCACGGTCCGATGCCACCAGTTAGAACTGCAGAACCAAGAATGCCAATTGCACCTAATACAAATCCAAAACTTGCTCCGAGGGCTCGTCCACCAATAATGATGATGGCCCAAACAGGCTCAAGTCCTGCAACATGTCCACCAAGTGGTCTAACCGCTGCAACAACTGCAGTTAGCACTCCCAAAATTGCTAATGATCTTGCATCGATTCCACCTTGCATTACATCGGCTAAGGCAACCATTAAAACTAAAGGCACAATTAAAAGTAATAAAATTGATGCATTATCTGAGTTGTTACTAAAAACTGAATCTTTTTGTAATAAAAATGGCCAAAGAAATGCAACTAGACCGATAATTGTTGTTATAACCATTGAAACAGCTGTTAAAGAATTGATCTTTATTAATTTCATTTCAAGTCTTCAAGGGCGTAGGTAACATCGGCCACAGTCAACCAATGCGCAGGGGAGAGAACTTTTGATACTTGAGGAGAAAACATTGGTGAACTTGAAAGCACTTCATTTACTGGTCCATCGGTAACAATTTCACCATCTGCTAACAAAATAACTCTGGTGGCAACTTCGGCAGCTAATTCAACATCATGAGTTGCAAGAATTATGGTGTGATTCTTTTTTCCAAGTTTTTGTAAATTTGTTACAAGTTGTCTTTTTGCCGCATAATCAAGACCTCTAGTTGGTTCATCTAGAAGAATTAAAGGAGGTTTTGCCGCCAATACAACAGCAAGTGCTAAAGATAATTTTTCACCTTCTGATAAATCACGAGGATGAGCATCTTCTGAAACCTCAGTTGTTAATTGCTCGAAGATAGCCATAGTTGTACCAGGAACAGCACCTGAATCACTATCACTTGCAATGCATTCGTTTAAAACAGAATCAGAAATCAATAAATCGGTTGGTTCTTGGGGCACTAATCCCACACTTTCAATTAATGATTTTCCACTTAAAGTTGCAGGATTTTTTTCATCAATTAAAACCTTGCCCACACTTGGTTCCATAAGTCCCACAAGAAGTGAGAGCAATGTGGATTTACCCGAACCATTTCGGCCCATTAATGCCACAATTTCGCCATCGGAAATATTTAAATCAAGATGTCGAAGTGCCCGAGTATTTCCATAATTAAAATTTAAATTTTCAACATTTACTAAAATTTTTGTTGCTATGTTGGTTCTATTTCTTGGTTTTGATTTGTCTAAACGGTTTCTCAATTCATCAGCAAATTTTCTAGCATCTCTTACAGTTAATGGCAGGGGAGACCAACCAGCTGCTCTGCCAAGTTCTACTACAGGAGGTGCAAGTAACGAATTAGCAAATACTTGCGCTGGACGATCTGCATAGACTTCAGCATCTCGATCAATCACAATTACTCGATCGGCATATTGCACTACTCTTTCTAATCTGTGTTCAGCAAGAACAACCGTTAAACCTAGATCATGAACTAATCTTTGTATCGCTGCTAATACTTCTTCTGCAGCACTTGGATCAAGAGCACTTGTTGGTTCATCTA
>JBJOKB010000075.1:0-4555 GCA_046046315.1 Actinomycetota bacterium
ACCCCGTCAGCTAATGGACTTCTATTTTCTCCGCGTAGTTTTGTAAAGATTCCTGATTTTTTACTGCTACTTTTTACACGATGCCAAGTCACATCACTGTGATGAGCGATGATTCTGGCTAGAGAGGAAACTTGTCTTATCAATTGATCGGCATCATCTAGTCCAATTTTTTGGGCAACTATGGGTTGTTCTTGACGAATTAACTTGTCTGTGGGCTTATCTAAAACAGTGTGTAGCGCATCTCTTATATCTAGTAATTTTTCGTTTATTTGATCCAAAATCACTTTTGGAATATCGGTCTTCCATGAAGCAGCAAGAGCTCTTAAGACCGTTATATCTCGTAAGCCACCATAAGACTCTTTTAAATCTGGCTCTATTAGTTGGGCTAATTCCCCAAATTTTTCTTTTCGATCCAAAACCATCTTGTGCAATTCAGGTAAGCGCTTATCAGCAAGAGCTCTCCAATCTTGCAAAACAGAAGAACTAATTTGCTTTTCTAATTCTTTATTTCCAGCAATTGTTCGAGCATCTAGCCAACCTAAAACTACGGCAATATCTTCAGCAGCCATATTTCTGACCTGTGATGGAGTTCTTACTGAATGATCAAGCTTTAGACCTAAATCCCAAATCGGATACCAAATCTTTTCGGCAATCTCATCAATCTTGAATCCATTTTCATGCACTAAAACAAGATCTAAATCAGAACCCAGTGTCATTGATTGGCGCCCATTTCCGCCAACCCCAATTAGGGCCACTTTGTTTAAATCTTTATCGCTAACTGCATTATTAAATATTTCGATTAAAAATTGATCCGTTAAGTCTGATAAATGACGACGACGTGCTGCTCCAATTGGAGCAGCACGCAGTTCGTTTCTTGCTTTTAAGTAATCCACTACACCGCTTCGGCGCCGTGCTCACCAGTTCGGACTCGGACTACATCTTCCACTGGAATTACCCAAACTTTTCCATCACCAATTTTTCCGGTTTTGGCGGCAGCAACAATTGCGTCAACAACTTTTGCTACATCGGAATCATTTACAAGTGCTTCGATTCTTACTTTTGGCACAAGATCAACGGTGTATTCGGCGCCGCGGTAAACCTCGACATGACCACCTTGACGACCGTAACCTGCGGCATCTGAAACTGTCATGCCGTTTACTCCTTGAGCTTGGAGTGCAGCTTTTACGTCTTCAACCTTGAATGGTTTCACAATTGCAGTCACTAGTTTCATGCGCTTTTTCCTTTGCTTGAACCTTTAGAACTATCAACTAAGTCGTAAGCAGATTCTGCTTGCAACGCTATGTCAACACCTTCTAATTCTTCATCTCTTGAGACTCTAAAACCAATTGTTTTACTCAAGATTGTGCCAAGAATATAAGTGACGACAAATGAGAACGCCATTACGATCACGGCTGCCTCAATTTGTTTTACCAATTGAGAAGCACCGCCTCCGTAAAGCAATCCATTAACGCTGAATTCATTAACTGAAGTAGTTCCAAAGAAACCAATCAGCACGGTTCCAACTAATCCACCAACTAAATGAACTCCAACCACATCTAGTGAATCGTCATAACCGTATTTGTATTTCAATCCAACAGCTAATGCAGTAATTGCTCCTGCAATAACTCCAATTGCAAGTGCTCCCCAAGTGTCAACGTAGGCACAAGCCGGAGTAATTGCCACTAAACCTGCCACAATTCCGGAAGCCGCACCAAGTGAAGTTGCATGACCATCACGCAATCTTTCAATTAGTAACCAACCTGCAACTGCAGCACAGGTCGCACTGAAAGTGTTAATGAATGCAACGCCTGCTAATCCATTTGCACCAAGTGCAGAACCTGCGTTGAATCCAAACCAACCAAACCACAGTAAACCTGCACCAATCATTACTAATGGCAAGTTAGATGGACGAAGCAGCATTTTTCCAAAACCAATGCGTTTGCCTAAGACAAGTGCAAGAGCTAATCCAGCAGCACCTGCGTTGATGTGAACTGCGGTTCCGCCAGCAAAATCAAGTGCTTTGATTTTGGTTGCGATAAACCCACCACCAGTTGCTTCGGCGTCACCGAAATAAAACACAGCTCTTGCAACTGGTAAGTAAACAATTGTTACCCAAATTGCTGCAAAGACTAACCATGTTCCAAATCGTGCACGATCTGCAATAGCACCAGAAATAAGTGCCACAGTTATTACGGCAAACATTGCTTGGAATGCAACAAATGCAGATGCAGGAATTGGATAGTAAGCACCATTTATAGCGAGTGCTGAAGAGTTAAGTAGCCCTTTTAACCCAAGAAATGCAGTTGGATCTCCTAAGAAACTTCCTGCATCTAGTGCTGGACCAAATGCAACTGAATAACCAAAAATTACCCAGATGATGCCCACAACAAATAACGCACCAAATGACATCATCATCATGTTCAATGTCGATTTAGCACGAACCATGCCGCCGTAGAACAAAGCAAGTGCTGGCGCAGTCATTACTAAAACAAGCGCTGTACTTACTAAAACCCAGGCGGTATCTCCCGCACTGATTTCAGGCATAAATAAAGTTCACATCCTTTAATTATTGGATTGATTTACTAAACCTTCGCGCGCCATTGCGACCAGGTATAGGAAGAGATTGCCCTAAATAGGTTTCGAATGGAGGTTAAAAGTGTTACGAGATTGTTAAATTTTGTAACAAATCCCTAATTCTCATACCCTGCAGGCATGTTTTTCTCATGCTCGTCAGGAACAGAAAGCCTTTTAATGTCATCTAAACGATCTGGAAAATCAGTTATTAAATCAGAAAAATAGCCACCTTCAAAGATTTCTCCGGTAAAACCTGGGGACATGGTGCAACCAAATAATCCCCACTCACCTCCTTTTACTATTTCTCCAGCTTGCCAAACATTTTCAGGAACTGTGAATTGAATTAATTCACCCTTTGTAAAATCAGATCCAAGTATTACTTCCTTGCTAGTTTTATCTGGATAAAGTAGAACTAATCTAATTGGATCTCCTGCGTAGAAATGCCAAACTTCCTCATATTTTAATCGATGAAACAAAGAACAACTTCTAGGTTCATCTGAATAAAGTGCAATGATTGCGCTGCCATCTGCTGAACCATCTGGTCGACTTGTTTTTGATCTATAAGTTTTAACAAAATATGTGCTTTCAACAGGTAAAGTAGTCATTTGAAAGTGTTCGATAACTTGTTTTGTAGTAGGTCTCAATTTAGTAATCCATCCACAAAGTCTTCGGCATTAAATTCAATCAAGTCATCTATTCCTTCACCAATTCCCACAAATTTCACAGGTACGTTTAACTCTCTTTGAACAGCAATAACAATTCCACCTTTTGCTGAGCCATCTAGTTTGGTCAATACAATTCCTGTTACTTCAACTGCTTCTGTGAAAACTCTTGCTTGAATTAGTCCATTCTGACCGGTGGTGGCATCAATTACCAAAAGCGTTTCAGTGACAGTGGCATGTTTTTCTATAACTCTTTTCACTTTGCCAAGTTCATCCATTAATCCCGATTTAGTGTGCAATCTTCCTGCGGTATCTACTAGAACTACCTTGGCTCCAATAGCTAAACCTTCTTGAACGGCATTAAATGCAACAGCTGATGGTTCAGAATTTTCTGGCCCTACAACAACTGGAACGGAACTTCTTTGCCCCCAAGTTTGTAATTGCTGGCTTGCTGCTGCTCTAAATGTGTCAGCAGCACCTAACACACACTTATAGCCATCTTGGGTTAATTTATGAGCTAATTTTCCAACAGTTGTGGTTTTTCCAGTTCCATTTATTCCAACCATCATGATCACAGATGGTGTTGCGGAAATATTTATAGATCGATCACTTGAAGCAAGAGATTCAATTAATTGGTTTCTTAAAACTTGTTTACCTTCTTCTGCGCTGTGAGCACCTTTTAAAGTTGGATTATTTTTTAATTCTTGAACTATTTCCTGAGTAGTTTTAATACCCACATCAGCCATGATGAGAGTGTCTTCAATTTCTTGCCAAGCCTGTTCATCAAGTGTTGTTCGAGAAAAAATGTTGATTAAATTAGCACCAAATGTTGATTTGGTTTTTAAAGGTTTTTCTTCCCTTTTTTTTCTACTAAAGATTCCCATAACCAGATTTTATGCTGGTTGATCTTCTCGTACTTCACGAATTCTTTGACTTACCACTGTTGAAATACCATCCCCACGCATTGAAACTCCGTAGAGAGAATCACAAATTTCCATCGTTCTCTTTTGATGTGTGACAACAATCAATTGAGAATTTTGTCTTAGCTCTTCATATAGTTCAAGTAGTCGACCAAGGTTGGCATCATCGAGTGCTGCTTCAACCTCATCAAGAATGTAGAACGGTGATGGTCTTGCCTTAAATAGTGCTACTAAGAATGCGACTGCTGCAAGTGATCTTTCTCCACCAGAAAGTAGGGACAGTCTTAGATATCTCTTTCCTTGTGGTTTTACTTCAATATCAATTCCAGTTGTGAGCATATTTTCTGGATCTGTTAAAACTAATCTTCCTTCGCCACCTGGGAATAGTCTTGGCAATAC
>JBJOKB010000102.1:0-6384 GCA_046046315.1 Actinomycetota bacterium
CTGCTACTCCAATGACTCTTTTTACAAGATCATCACCTGCATCTGAAGGAAGTAATCCGACCACACTTAAAAGATGAAGAAATGTATTTCGATTGGTCTCGTATTCTGGTAACCAATCTCCCGGATCTTTAAAGACCACAATTTGACCGCGTTGAATATCAGTAAATGGTTTTGTTATTTTTGTGGCAATAATTCGATCTTCTAATAAGAGTGTGTCTTCCATTGATGCACTTGGCACATAAAAAGCTTGAAAAACTAATGCGCGCACAATGGATGAAAGAATTAAAGCAATTCCAACAACTATCAGCAGTTCACGAACTGCTGCCCAAAGGGCGCGCAATTTAATTAGTTTTGTTTGTCTGCAGGTGCTTCTGCTGCTGGGGTTTCAGCAACTTCGGCAACTGGTTCTGCAACAGCAGCTTCAGCAGCAACTTCCTCTTTTGCTGCAGGTGCTTCTGGCTTAACTTCTTCATTTGTAACAGCAACTGTTTCATCAACGGCCACTTCAATATCTTCATCAGATACAACTGCAGCTGCTAAATCGCCACGAAGTTCTTTAATCTTGGATGCTTTACCACGTAGATCGCGTAGGAAATACAACTTGCCACGACGAACATCTCCACGTGAAACAACTTCAATTTTTTCAATTGTTGGAGTGTGAATTGGGAATGTTCTTTCAACACCGGTTCCAAAAGAAACTTTTCTTACTGTGAAAGATTCTGAAATTCCAGCGCCTTGTTTTCTAATCACAATGCCTTGGAATAACTGGATACGTGAACGGTTACCTTCAATAACTTTCACGTGTACTTTAACTGTGTCTCCAGTTCTAAATGCTGGAACACCTTTTTTAAGACTTACTTTGTCTAATGCATCTAAACGATTCATATTTACTCTTCTGATCTGCAACGCTCACAGGTCGTTCAGTCTTTGTTCGGTTAAAGCCGGATTTTTACTACTTATATAACTCTTATATTCCCCTGTGGCGAAATATTGAGCTCATCTAAATCCGTGGAAACTCTATTCTGCCAAGGTCAGAACTTAAGCCTGGAGGTCGGGTCGAAACTTCCTCGTGCGCTTTTGAGCCTCTGCTTTTCGCCATTGGGCGATTTTGGCGTGATCCCCACTTGTTAGCACCTCAGGCACTTTTAACCCTCTCCATTCAGCAGGACGAGTGTAAATAGGGCCTTCCAAGAGGTTTTGCATTTCTCCTGGAGCAAATGAATCATCTGTTACTGAGTCTTCGTTGCCTAAAACTCCATTAATAAGTCTTGAGGTTGCTTCCAAAATGACTAGCGAAGCTACTTCTCCTCCTGCGAGCACATAATCACCAATACTTATCTCAATTACTTCTGAAAATTCCCCGCTTTGTTGATAATGCTCAACCACTCTTGAATCAATTCCTTCGTATCGACCATTGATAAACACCAAATGATCAAAGGAAGCCAACTTTATTGCCATTTCTTGATTAAAAACTTTCCCAGAAGGTGTGGGAACTATTAAAACTGGTTTGGTTTTTACATGTCTTAAGACCGAATCAATTGCATCTCCCCAGACAACAGGTGACATAACCATGCCTGGCCCTCCCCCATAAGGGGCGTCATCAACTGTTTTGTGTTTATCTAAAGTGAAATCTCTGAGGTCATGAATTTCAACCTCAACTAAACCTGCTTCTTGGGCTTTCCCAAAAAGAGAAAGTTTTAAAGGTGCAAAATAATCAGGAAAAATTGTTATTAAATCAACGTGCATCTTCAGCATTTTCTTCATCAAATAAACCAATTGGTGGATCCATCACAACTTTTTTATTTTTTACATCAACAACAGGTACTAGTTGATTAACAAAAGGAACCATTACTTCTTTGTTGTCTAAAGTTTTTACCACAATTAAAGCTTGAGCACTTCCAGGTAATACTTCTTTTACTACCCCTAGTTTTTCATTATTTGTATTAAAGACTTCTAAGTCAACTAATTGGAATTCATAAAATTCATTATTACCAAGACTTGCATTATTTGGGTCGACTTCAACTACTAAGGTTTTTCCTCGCACAGAATCAACAGCAGTGCGATCTTGAATTTCTTCAAATTTTATTAATAATCTTGACAAATGCCATCTAGTTGAGGCAACTGTAAGTTTTTGATTAGTTTCTTTCACTGTGATTTTCGCACCAATGGCAAATCTATTTTCCGGATCATCGGTGCGAACTTCAACACTTATTTCGCCATGAACACCGTGCGGGCGGCCTAAGCGGCCAACAACAACGTCCATATTCGTTGCGCTTTTTATTGCGCGTCTACATCCACGAAATCAATTCGAGTACTGCGGCCACCTTGTAATGCATTAACCACAGTTCTAATTGAAGTTGCAGTGCGACCATTTCGACCAATTACTCGGCCCAAGTCTTCGCCGTTAACTGTAACTTCTAAAGTTCTGCCGCGCTTTGTTGTTTTTTGTTCAACAGCAACATCAGATGGGTGATCAACAATTCCTTTAACCAAATGTTCTAAGGCGTCTTCAATCATTCTGATTTAGCCTCTTCTGCTACTGGTTCTGCTACTGGAGCTTCTTCGGCTGGAGTTTCTGCAACTGGTTCTTCAGCTTTAACTTCTTCTGCTACTGGTGCTACTTCTTCTTTTACTTCAGCGACAGTTTCTGCAGCTGGTTCTTCTTTAGTTTTGGAAGCAACAACTGGTTTTGGTCTTGGATTCTTTTCTTCTTCTTCTCTTTCAGCCAAGTTTTCTTTCAATGCTTTTTCATACTTAGCGGCATGATCTGCTTTAGGTGGAGCAACTTTGACTTTGCTTGCGGTGTCTTTTTCGCCTTTAAATTTTTGCCAGTCACCTGTTAATTTCAAAAGGGCAACAACTGGCTCAGTAGCCTGCGCACCTACTCCTAACCAATAGGCAACACGATCAGCATCAATTCTGATTACTGATGGATCTTCTTTTGGTTGGTAAATTCCAATTTCTTCAATCGCACGACCATTGCGTGCGGTACGAGAATCAGCCACTACAACGCGATACATCGGTTGGTGGATCTTTCCTAAACGCTTTAACTTAATTTTTACGGCCACGAATTTGATCTTTTCTGCTTGGGAGGTTTTTAACCTTGGACTGCCAATACTGGCAGAGCCTAGTCACAGACACCCCAAATACCCCAACTTCATAGAATATATATGTTCTATATACTAGGGAAATGGACTTAGATTTAGAGAATTTACGCTTAAGACTTCGTCTTACCCAGTCCGAATTAGCCGAAATTATGGAGATCTCTCAAAGGAGAGTCTCAGCTATCGAAAACGGTCCAGATATCCAGTTGAGCACTTTACGAAAATATGTGGAGTCTTTGGGGGCAAATCTAGAAGTAAACGCGATCATGCGAGGCGAACGTATTGCAATTTTGCTTGATTAATTTAAATTAAAACCCGAACCCATTTCGTTTTCATCACTTAGTTTTATTCCTTGTTCTTGCAAAGCTCTTTTCGCAGGATTACCACTTCGTTTGGCACCTTTTCCTGGTTTTTGTTTTGGTTTTTGCTTAACAAATGTTGGTCCACTAATACCAGGTATACCACCACCTGCTTGAGCCCTTTTCATCATCTTTTGAGCCTCAGAAAATCTATTAATTAAAGAATTAATATCTTTAACTTCACAACCTGCACCTTGAGCAATTTTAATTTTTCTTGCAGCATCAATGCCCTTAGGGTTTTGTCGTTCTTCAGGTTTCATTGATTGAATAATTGCTTCAATTCTTGTTACTTCTCGATCATCAAAATTCTCAATTTGTTTTTTTGCCTGTTGCATTCCCGGAAGCATGCCTAACATTTTTGACATTGATCCCATTTTTTTAATGGATTGCAATTGCTCAAGGAAATCATCCAGAGTGAATGATTCTCCACTAGCTAGTTTTGCTTCAAATCGTTCTTTTTGCCCTTGATCAAATACTCTTTCGGCTTTTTCAATAAGAGTTAAAACATCACCCATATCCAGCAATCGATTAGCTAAACGATCTGGATAGAAAATATCGAAATCATCAAGTTTTTCTCCATTTGAAGCAAACATCACTGGTTTACCGGTTATTTCTCGTAAAGAAAGTGCAGCTCCACCACGTGCATCACCATCAAGTTTTGTGAGCACAATTCCGTCAAAACCAACTTTGTCTAAAAAGTTTTGAGCAGTAGCAACAGAGTCTTGACCAATCATGGAATCAATAACTAATAATGTTTCTTGTGGATCAACGGCTTTACGAATACTTTGAGCTTGTTGAGTTAAATCATCATCAATAGCAAGTCGTCCAGCGGTATCTATGATGACCATGTCGTGCAAATCTTTTTGCGCAACTTTCATTGCTTCTTTGGCAACTTTTACTGGATCTCCTACTCCATTTCCTGGCTCGGGAGCAAATACTTGAACTCCTGCTTGGGATGCAACAATTTTTAATTGATCAACAGCATTTGGTCTTTGTAAATCGGCTGCAACAAGTAGAGGTGTATGGCCATCTCGAGCTAAGTATTTTGCTAATTTTCCTGCCAAAGTAGTTTTACCAGCACCTTGTAGACCCAACAACATAATTACTGTAGGTGGATTTTTTGCAAAAGTTAATCTTCGTGCATCTCCACCTAAGATATTTACTAATTCTTGATGAACAATCTTTATTACTTGTTGGGCTGGATTTAAGGATTGTGATACTTCAGCACCTAAAGCTTTTTCACGTATTTTTTCACTGAAATTATTTGCGACAGATAACGCTACGTCAGCATCAAGTAAGGCAGTTCTGATCTCTTTTACAGTGTCATTTATGTCGGATTCAGATAAACGACCTTTGCTTTTTAAGGCTTTAAAAGTGTTATTTAAGCGATCAGAGAGCTGCTGGAACATGATTGCAAGCGTAGTCAAGTGCTCTTACTAATTGGGCACAGCGCTCTTGACTCAAGATTTCACCGGTTGGTTCCTTAACATAAAACACATCCACCACTTCAGATCCCAGTGTTTCCACAATTGCAGCATGAATATCAACACCATTTTCAGAAATGACATGAGCAATCTTTGATAAAAATCCCGGTTCATCATGAGCTCTAACTTCGATAACTGTTGAGGTATCACTTACCCCTTGAATTTCTAATACTTTTGAGGCAGTTACATCAATTGGTTTTGGTAAATACTGAGCTCTTTGTGCAAGTTTTCCAAAAACGTCAAGAGAGCCTTGTAAAGCCAGACGCAATGACTCTTGAAGTTGCTGCAAATCTGGTGCATCACCAAATTCAGGTGACACTATCCAAGTGGTTACTGCACGTTTATTTATTGTTTCCGTTCTTGCGCTTCTAACTAATAATCTTTGAAGAGATAAAACTCCGGCAATTATTCCTAATAACCCTGTTGAATCATCTGCAACCACAGTTATAGCCAAACCTTGATCAATGGGTGTTGCTTCCACCACAACTTCTTCTTTTCTATTTGCTAGTTCTTGTTTTTCTTTACTTAAATGAGGATCAATTTCTTTTCGCTCACCTCTTATCTCGTTCTTTACCCTTGCTACAAGTTCTCCTATAAGACTTTGACGCCAATCACTACTTGCAATAGGTCCTGCAGCAAGAGCATCAGCAATTGTAAGTGCATGAAGTAACTCAAGAAAATCTTCAGTTTTTACTTTTTCTACAACAGATTTAATTGTTAATGGATCTTCTAGATCTCTTTTGGTAGCTGTTTCTGGAAGAAGTAAATGATGTTGAACTAGGCGTTCAAGAGTGATTGAATCTTCTTTATTAAAACCCATTTCTGGTGCAAGATTTTTAATAATCTCTGCTCCCTCATCTGAATGATCTTTTGCTCCACCTTTTCCAATATCGTGAAATAGGGCACCTACAAGTAATAGATCAGGTCTTGATACATCACGAGTGAATTTATTTGCACTTATTGCTGTTTCCAATAAATGTCTATCGACAGTAAAAGAATGAACTTGGCTTGATTGTGGACAACCTCTAACGCGATCCCAAATTGGTAACCAATTACTAATAATTCCTGCAAAATCAATTGACTCCCAAATAGGAATTAACTGCCTTCCTGAACCAAGTAGTGAAACAAAAGCATCTTTAGCTTCAGTTGGCCAAGGGTTAGAAAGTTTTGGCAATTCATTTGCCAGGCGCTCCAGAGTGTGAGGTGAGATTAGGTAACCAGATTGTGCACTTGCAGCAGCTAAGCGAAGTCCAAGACTTTGATCATTTTCTGGTTTAGCATCTCTTGCCAAAACGACGTAATCATCTTGCACAACAACCCCGTCAGCTAATGGACTTCTATTTTCTCCGCGTAGTTTTGTAAAGATTCCTGATTTTTTACTGCTACTTTTTACACGATGCCAAGTCACATCACTGTGATGAGCGATGATTCTGGCTA
>JBJOKB010000114.1:0-2701 GCA_046046315.1 Actinomycetota bacterium
GCACTTTCAGGAATTGATTTAGATAATTCCGCAACCACCGGAGACATACTTGCAACATAGGGAATGTTGTCCACAATTCCAGATAAAACTGCTGAAACACCTAGAAGACTCATCGCAGCCAAAGTCATGTTTGATCCAACTAAATCTTTTAAGAAATCTGCAAAAGTTTTCATCACCCCGGTATTAACTAGAGCCCCAACCATGATGAACAAACCTGCAAAAAAAGTTAGTGTTCCCCATTCAATATCTTGCACATAGTTTGCAGGCTTCAATCCTGAGATTAGTATCAAAAGTCCTGCACCAAGAAGAGCAATTATCGCCGGTTCAAGATGTAGAAAAGAATGACTTATAAAAGCAATTATTACAAGTGTCAAAACAAATAGACTTTTCTTCATTAGTTTTATGTCTGTTAAAAATAATTTTTCATCTAATTCATTAATTTTTTTTCTATCTTCAGCAGTATTAGTTAAATCTTTTCTGAACATAAAAAGTAATAATGGAATTATCGCTATAACAACTACTATCACCATCGGTGCCATGTGGATTAGAAATTCGTTAAAACTTAAATTTGCTTTACTGGCGATAATTATATTTGGAGGATCTCCAACCAAAGTTGCTGCTCCACCAATATTTGATATAAAAACTTCACTCAAAATAAATGGAACAGGATTTACATTTAATTTTTTACATACAATTAAGGTCATTGGTACTGCAAGTAAAATTGTTGTCACATTATCAAGAATTGCACTAGCTACAGCTACAAGAATTACCAAATAAACTAAAGCTGTTTTTGGATTTCCTTTAGCTAATTTAATGGCTTTTATTGCTAGGTATTCAAAAAAACCAGTTTTATGAATAACACTAACTATGATCATCATGCCTAAAAGTAAGAAAATTACATTCCAGTCAATTCCTGTTTCGTGACTAAAAAATGCAGAATCCGCATCGGTTACACCAACCAGAACCATTGCCGCAGCGCCAATAAGAGCTATAGCTACACGATTAAACTTTTCTGCTGCTATAAAAACATAGGCAATTACGAAGACAGAAAGTGCCAAGATTGCGTTCATACTTAACAGAGTACTTGACTAGTGGACTTTAATCGTTATCTGAACTTGATGATAGGCCTTGTCCAATTAAATTCATCACAGTTGGGTCAGCCAACGTTGTGACATCTCCAAGGGATCTATTTTCTGCCACATCTCGAAGTAGTCTTCGCATGATTTTTCCAGATCTAGTTTTTGGCAACTCTGCAACTATGAGAATTTTTTTAGGTTTAGCAATTGCACCTATTTCTTTTGCCACATGATTTCTTAAGTCTTTAACAGTTTCTGGACCTTCTTTAGATCCTTGGCGAAGGATTACAAAAGCAACAATTGCTTGACCAGTTAAATCATCATTTGCTCCAACAACTGCGGCTTCTGCAACCATCGGATTAGAAACCAAAGCACTTTCAACTTCGGTTGTGGAAATTCTGTGTCCTGAAACATTCATGACATCATCAACGCGGCCTAGTAACCACAAACAACCATCGTTATCTAGTTTTGCGCCATCACCAGCAAAGTATTTACCAGGAAATCTGGACCAATAAGTTTCTTTAAATCTTTCAGGATCTCCCCAAATTCCACGTAACATACTTGGCCAAGGTTCAGTTAAAGCTAAATAACCTCCATGACCATTTCCAACTGCAATTCCTTCTTCGTTAATTACTTCAGCATTAATGCCAGGAAGTGAATTCATTGCAGATCCTGGTTTGCAATTAGAAACTCCAGGAAGAGGAGAAATCATGATGGAACCAGTTTCTGTTTGCCACCAAGTATCAACAATTGGGGTTCTATTTGAACCAATGTGTTCTCGATACCAAATCCAAGCTTCAGGATTAATTGGTTCACCAACTGAACCTAAAACTCTTAAAGATGACATATCAAACTTGGCAGGAATGTCATCGCCCCATTTCATAAATGTTCTAATTGCCGTTGGAGCGGTGTAAAGAATAGAAACTTTATATTTTTGAATTAATTCCCAGAATCTTCCTTTATGTGGCGTATCAGGAGTTCCTTCATACATTAATTGAGTTGCTCTATTAGCTAAAGGTCCATAAACAACATAAGAATGTCCAGTAATCCAACCCACATCAGCGGTACACCAGTAAATATCTTTATCTGGTTTTAAATCAAAAACATTAAAATGTGTAAAAGCAGCTTGTGTTAAATAACCACCACTGGTGTGCAAAATTCCTTTTGGTTTTCCAGTGGTACCTGAGGTGTAAAGAATAAACAACGGGGTCTCTGAATCAAAGTTTTCAGGAACATGAATATTTGATTGTTTATCAACAATTTCATGCCACCAGATGTTTTTATCTTTATCCCAATTGACTTCATTGTTGGTTCTTTTAACTACTAATACTTTTTCAACACTTGAAGTGTTTTTAACTGCTTCATCCACTGCAGGCTTTAAAGCAAGGACTGCACCTTTACGATTTCCACCATCTGCAGTAATTACTAATTTTGCCTGAGCATCATCAATACGAGACCTCAATGCTTCAGAACTAAAACCACCAAAAACTACTGAATGAATTGCACCTATGCGAGCACAAGCAAGCATTGCAAAAGCAGCTTCAGGAATCATAGGCAAATAGATCGCTACGCGATCTCCAAAGCCAACTCCTAATTCAATTAATGCATTTGTGGTTTTACAAACT
>JBJOKB010000038.1:0-16061 GCA_046046315.1 Actinomycetota bacterium
GTTTCTAGTTTTTCCCGTATACCTGTGTCAAGACTTCTTACCGCACTTAATAAACCTTTTGTGTATGGATGAATTGGGGCACTAAAAATAGCTTTTACTTCACTTACTTCTACTGCTCGCCCGGCATACATAACTAATACTCGGTCAACCATTTCTGCCACAACACCTAAATCGTGCGTGATTAAAATAATTGAAGTATTACTTGTTTTTTGCAAATCACGCATTAGATCAAGAATTTGGGCTTGAACAGTTACATCTAATGCAGTAGTTGGTTCATCTGCAATTAAGACTTTTGGATCATTGATTAAAGCAATTGCGATAACAACTCTTTGCCTCATTCCCCCTGAAAATTCATGCGGATAGGAATCTATTCTTTTATCTGCTTCAGGTATTCCTACCTTTTTCATTACCTCAACAACTTTGTTTCTAACTTCCTCTTTAGAAGCATCTGGGTGATGAGTAAGGTATGCCTCTCCTATTTGTTCACCTATTTTGTAATAAGGATTTAAAGATGACAATGGGTCTTGAAAAACCATTGCAATATCTGATCCTCGTAATTTTCTTATTTCGCTATCTTTTGCACCAATAATTTCAAATTCATTTAATTTAATGGAACCTGACAAATTAACATTTCCAGATGTAAGTAACCCCATGATGGCACTAGCAGTAACACTTTTCCCTGAACCAGATTCACCAACTATGGCTAATACTTCACCTGCCTTTAAACCAAAAGATAAATTGTCAACTGCATGAACTTTTCCATCAGCAGTGTCAAAGGAAACACTTAAGTTTTTAATTTCTAAAGTATTTTTACTCATGCTTCAAGTCTTACTCGAGGATCTAATATTGCATACAAAATATCTACAAGGGCATTTGCAACTACCACAATAAAAGCCGTAATTAATGTAATTCCAGCAATGACAGGTAGATCAGAATCTGTGACAGAATTCAAAGCAAGTCTTCCCATACCAGGTAAACCAAATACGGACTCAGTAATGATTGCTCCACCAAGTAACACTGCAATATCTAAACCAGCAATTGTTACAATTGGCGTTATTGCTCCGCGTAGTACGTAACGGGTTAATACTTTTCTTCTTGGTAATCCTTTGGCAATAGCAAGTCGAACATAATCTTCACTCATTGTTTCCAACATGCCATCACGAGTTAGACGAGTGTATAAAGCAGCTGAAACTATAGCCACGGTAAACCAAGGCAAAATTAAGGCTTGTGCCCACTTAAT
Organism: Actinomycetota bacterium; assembly: GCA_046046315.1. Taxonomy (GTDB): domain Bacteria; phylum Actinomycetota; class Actinomycetes; order S36-B12; family UBA5976; genus ATZT02. The sequence continues at coordinate 1,241 of JBJOKB010000038.1, forward strand.
TGGATTATCTAAAAATGGTGTGTATGAAGGAAATGGAAAAACCTGCAACCAGATAATAAACACATAAATTAATAACAAACCGATAAAAAATGTTGGCATTGATAGACCAAATATTGCCAAACCTGTACTGACTCGATCTTGAATTTTGCCTTTTTTAATTGCAGAAATAACCCCTAGACCAATCCCCATTGTTAACCAAATAACTGCAGAACCAATTGTTAAAGAAACAGTTGCAGGAAGCGCATTTGAAATCATTTCAGTTACGCATTGACCTCGATAAAATGAATAACCAAAACTTGGCGCAGGGCAAGTAAAAGCTTGTGCTCCTTCACCATAACTTCTTCCAGCAAAAATTCCTTTCATAAAAGTTAAATACTGTTGCAATAAAGGTTGATCGTAACCAAGTCTTATTCTGTTGGCAGCAATTTTTTCTGGCGTGCAATGTTGACCACAACTTAATGAAGCAGGATCAACTGGTAAAACACTAAATAACAAAAATGCGGTAATTGAAACAACAATTAATAGAAAAATCATGAAAGTTAAACGACGAACAATAAATCTTGCCATCATCTAACCTTTCTATTTGTTAAAGAATGGGAGCCGCGATAAGCGGCTCCCATAATTTTTTATTACTGAATTACGTAGAGAGAAGCGAAGTCATGAGACCCGAATGGGTACCACAAATAACCTCCGCCAATCTTTGAACCACGGAATTCTTGTGAACGACCAAACCAGCTTGGAATTGCCCAAACTTGATCTAGTGCATATTGATTTGCTTTCTTCCACAGTTCTGCTTGTGCAGCTCTGTCAGTTTGAGCAAGTGCTTCGTCCATCAATGCTTTGTAAGCAGGAAATGCTGGATCTTCTTGGTTTTGTGAAATGTTAAATCCACCTTCACCAAAAAGTTCTGGCATAACAGTTGAAGCGTTCAACCAATCAGCAGCCCAACCAGAACGACTGATGTCGCCTTGTAGTGCTGGATCCATCACAACTGAGTAGTACTTACCTGGCTCAATTGGATTTGATTTGATAACGATTCCTGCTGCTTTTTCAGATTCAATCCAGACAGCAACGTTCTTTGCCCATACTGGTGTATCTGGGTGATCGAATACCAAACCTTCACCTGTTGCTTTGGCATAAACATCTGGACAAGCAGTTTTTGCTTCTTCCATCAATGCTTTTGCTGCATCAGGATTTCCAGCTGGTTGAACACCTTCTGGAAGTGTGTTTGGTGCGTAATCAAGTGCCAATGTTGGTGAAATAAATCCATCAGCAAAGTCACCTACGTATTCGCCACCAGCAACTGCGCGAAGTGCTTCGCGATCAAGTGCTAAGAAAAGTGCTTTACGTACTGGTAAGCAATTTACTTTCTTAACGTTGATTGCAGTGTAGATCGCATATGGATCAGTTTCGTTTACACGACGATCCTTAAATTGATCATCACCAAACACTGTTGGCAAGTTTTCTGGTTGGATGCCATCCATTGAAACAGCGAATGCATCGTCACCAGCTGAAGCGATCAAACGAGAATCGATAACTGCTTGATCTTGTGCAAAATTAACCACGACTTTGTCTGGATAAGCTTTGCGAATTGGATCAGAATCAGGATTCCAGTTTTCGTTACGAACCAATGTCATTGATTGAGCTTTTACATATGACTCAATCTTGTATGGGCCGTTTGAGACAACTGCGTCATCATATTTTTCACCAGTATCTTTAGCTTTTGGTACTGGTGCAAATGCAAGCAATGTCACTGTGTAGTTGAAGTCTGCAACAACTTTGTTCAACTTGAAAGTGATTGTTTTGTCAGCGCAGGAAACTGCGTTGTCATACAGTGCTTGTTGTTCTGCAGTTGCTTTGTATGGGCCTGGGTATTGGCTTCCTTCATCGTTTGTTGGAATATCCAAATATGAAATTGCATATGTTGGACCATCAACAATGATGTCGGTTGCAAATACGCGAGAAACTCCGTAAGCAACGTCTTGGCAAGTTACTTCACTTCCGTCTTCCCAAGTTAAACCATCACGAAGTGTGAAAGACCAAGTCTTTCCACCATCTGTAGTGGTACCTGTGTCGGTTGCCATGTCAGCAACAAGTTCAGCACCAGCTGGACCTTGCGCATGAGCATAGGAAGTCAACGTACGGTTTACATAACTTCCAAAGAACGCAAGATCTTGTCCTGTGTAGTTACGTTGTGGATCTACGTGGTTGAACTGTTCAGCAATTGTTAAATAAGTAATTGTTCCACCTTGAGTTGGTGTTCCAGTTCCTCCTGCTGAACTTCCTCCGCCACCGCATGCTGATAACAACAATGCAGAAGCAGCAACCACAACACCAAATTTGGTGCGTGAATTTAACTTCATTTACTCTCCCTAATGTCATAACTCTTTGTCATGACAATTTGTTAATAAATATCTTGTGGATATTTATTAACTTCTGTTTAGTCCTGCAGGGTCTAAACAGAAACCTTTTATACTCTCTGTGCTCTTTCACCTTTTGGATCAAGTGCATCTCTTAAACCATCGCCTACCAGATTGAAAGCTAAAACCAAAAGAAAAAGCGCAGTACCAGGAATAAATAAATATGCAGGATCAGATCTGAAATATCTGACAGAATCTGCGAGCATGCCACCCCAAGATGCAGTTGGTGCTACTACTCCTAAACCCAGAAATGAAAAAGTTGCTTCAATTGCAATGTAGCCAGGAACGGTTAAAGACGCATAAACAATTATTGGTGCCCAAAGATTAGGTAATATTTCCTTGAAAATCATGTAACTAGTTTTTGCCCCACTTGCTTGTGCTGCTGCAACAAATTCTCTTTCCCTTAAACTTAAAGCTTGTCCTCTCATTACTCGTGCAATATAGGTCCAACCAAAAAGTGACAAAATCATAATTATGTAAGTCATTCGAGCAGGATTTCCGTCAGGAAGTCCAAGTGCAACTAATCTTCCAGGAATTATGGGAGCAAGGGATAAAATTAATAACAAACTTGGAAAAGCTAACAACAAATCAATTGTTCTACCAATAACACTGTCAACAATTCCTCTTTTATAACCTGCCCAAATACCTAGAATTACGCCAAATAAAGTAGTGAAAAAAGTAGCAATCAAAGCAACAGTTAATGAAGTTCTTGCACCATAAATAAGTCTGGCCAAAATGTCTCGACCTGTTCCAGGTTCAACTCCTAATGGATGAGCTTTACTCATGCCACCAAATGGTGCGTTTGGTAATCCAAATTGGTCAAGAGTTTCTTTGTTTAATGAATAAGGATCAATGTTTAACAATCCAGTTACCCAGGGAGCAAATAAAGCTAGGGAAACCACAACGGTTGAAAAAATTAAGGCAACAATGGCAACTTTGTCTTTTTTAAAACGAAGCCAAGCAAGTTGTGCAGGTGATTTGCCCTCAATTGCAAAAGTTGTTTCAAGAGACAATTAAATTCTCCCCTCACCTTGCAAGACGATAGTCAAAATCTAGACCTGTGCCTAGATACAGATTTATTTGCTTTGACTATTTGTTCTTGCTGCGAGCACGATTTCGCTCACCGGCATTCAAAATCACCTTACGAATACGCACGGTGTCTGGGGTTACTTCGGCACATTCGTCTTCTCGCAAAAATTCCAAGGCTTGTTCAAGGGAAAGATTTCGAGCTGGCACTAAATGAACCGTGTCATCTGAACCAGAAGCACGCATGTTCGTTAATTTCTTTTCCTTAGTGATATTTACATCCATATCATCAGCACGAGCATTTTCACCAATGATCATTCCTTCATAAACTTCAACACCAGGACCTATAAATAGAGCACCACGTTCTTGAATTGAAAATGCTGCGTATGCAGTTGCAGCACCTGCTCTATCTGCAACTAGTGATCCGTTTGCTCTGGTTTTAACTTCTCCATGCCATGGCTCATAGCGATCAAACACATGATGCATTAAACCTGTTCCACGAGTTTCAGTTAAGAATTCTGTTCTAAAACCAATCAAACCTCGAGCTGGAACTAAATATTCCATTCTGACCCAACCACTACCGTGATTAGTCATTTGTTCCATGCGACCTTTTCTTAAACCTAATAATTGTGTTACAACTCCTACGTAATCTTCGGGAACATCAATTGTTAATCTTTCAACTGGTTCAGAAAGTTTGCCATCAATTGTTCTGGTCACCACTTGTGGTTTTCCAACTGTTAATTCAAAACCTTCACGGCGCATAATTTCTACAAGAATTGCTAGTTGTAATTCACCTCGTCCTTGCACTTCCCAAGTATCTGGACGATCTGTGTCGAAAACTCTTAAGGAAACGTTTCCAATTAATTCTGCATCAAGTCTGTTTTTTAACAAACGGGCAGTCATTTTAGTTCCAGATTTTCCTGCTAGTGGAGAAGTGTTTGTTCCAATAAACATAGAAATACTTGGTTCATCAACAGTAATTACTGGTAATGCAATTGGGTTATCAGGATCTGCCAGTGTTTCACCAATTGTGATGTCTTCAATTCCAGCAACTGCGATTAAATCTCCTGGACCTGCTTGCTCGATCGGAACTCGCTCTAAAGCTTGAGTGATAAGTAATTCACTAATTTTTACTTTCACTACTTCACCATTGGTTTTTATCCAGGCTGCGGTTTGACCTTTTTTAATGTAGCCATTTCTTACTCGACATAAAGCTAAACGACCAAGATAAGCAGAAGCATCAAGGTTAGTGACATGAGCTTGTAGTGGTGCACCTTCTTCATAAGTTGGCGCAGGAACTGTTTTTAAAATAGTTTCAAATAATGGTCTTAAGTTTTCAGAATCTGGAACCGTGCCATCTTGAGGTTTAGTTAAACTTGCTTTTCCTGCTCTTGCAGAAGCATAAATAATTGGAAAATCCAAGACGTGTGCCATTGAATCATCGGCTAAATCAATAAAAAGATCATATGTTTCATTAACTACTGCTTCGATTCGAGAATCTGCACGATCTGTTTTATTAATAACTAAAATTACTGGCAATCTTTTTTGAAAAGCCTTTCTCAAAACAAATCTGGTTTGGGGCAGTGGTCCTTCACTTGCATCAACTAATAAAACGACGCCGTCAACCATTTCAAGTCCGCGTTCAACTTCGCCACCAAAGTCAGCATGTCCTGGTGTGTCAATAATGTTGATGATTACACCATTTGGTGCAAGTTCTGGATCTGTGTAATTTACGGCAGTATTTTTTGCCAAAATTGTGATGCCTTTTTCTCTTTCTAAATCTGTTGAGTCCATGACTCGTTCGTTCACATCTTGGTTTGCTCTAAAAGCACCTGACTGCCATAACATCGCATCAACCAATGTTGTTTTGCCATGATCAACGTGGGCAATAATTGCTAAGTTTCTAATGTCGTCTCTAGTTTTTTTGTTTGTCATTTATCCCTTTAAACGTTGAACCTGAATTCAACTACGTCACCATCTTGCATGACGTAATCTTTTCCTTCCATTCTTACTTTTCCTTTTGATTTTGCTTCCACCATCGAACCGGCTTCAACAAGATCCTTAAAAGAAACTATTTCTGCTTTGATAAAACCCTTTTGGAAATCAGTGTGAATAACCCCCGCAGCCATTGGTGCGGTGTCTCCCTTATGAATTGTCCAGGCTCTTGCTTCTTTTGGCCCGGCCGTTAAATAAGTCTGTAATCCAAGTGTGTCAAAGGCAACTCTAGCCAGTCTTGCTAAACCTGATTCACTTTGGCCAACAGATTCCAATAATTCTTTTGCTTCTTCCTCAGATAATTCAGCTAAATCTGTTTCTAGTTTTGCATTTACAAATATTGCCTCAGCAGGTTCGACTAATTTCCTTAAAGGTGCTTGAAGTGCTTCATTTCCTAAACCTGATTCATCAACGTTAAACACGTATAAAAATGGTTTTGCGGTTAATAAAAATAGTTCCTTTAAAAGATCCATATCAAGTTTAGCTGCAAAAACAGTTTTTCCTTCATCAAGTACTTTTCTAGCTTTTTTGGCTTCATCTAAAAGTGCAGTTTTTTCCTTGTTACCTCTGGCTTCTTTTTCTAAACGAGGAAGTGCTTTATCAATTGATTGAATATCAGCCAGAATTAATTCTGTGTTGATTGTTTCTATGTCATCAAGAGGTGAAACTTTTCCGTCAACATGGACTACATCTGGATCATCAAAAACTCTTATCACTTGACATATTGCATCTGTTTCACGAATGTTTGCTAAGAACTTATTTCCAAGACCTGCTCCTTCAGAGGCACCTTTCACAATTCCTGCGATATCGACGAAAGAAACTGAGGCAGGCAATATTTCTTTAGACCCAAAAATTGTGGCAAGAGTTTTTAGTCTTTCATCAGGAACTCCGACGATTCCCACATTTGGCTCAATTGTGGCAAAGGGATAATTTGCTGCTAAAACATTATTTTTTGTGAGTGCATTGAAGAGGGTTGATTTACCAACATTTGGCAAGCCAACGATGCCCACTGACAATGCCATATGCACCATCTTACGGGCGTGGCCAAAATGAAATTGTCAGCCCATTAATACAGACTTATATATATGCAAACTTCGTCGTTAATTCTAGGAATTGTGATTGGTGTTGTTATTGCTACACCATTTGCTTGGTTTATTGGCCGCCAAAGATCTGTATTACTCAGTGGCAAAGTGCAGTCTTTGGAAGAAAGAAATAGTGCATTAGAAAAAGCAAGCTTGGCCACCTCAACCATTGATCAGATGCTCAAACCTGTGCAAGAAGCACTTACAGAATTGAAAACAAAATCAGAGGATGCAGATAGACGACGCAGCATGGCTGAGTCGATGTTAAAAACTGAAATGGAATTAGTTAGAGAAAGAAATGAATCTTTAGAAGTAGCTACCAGACAAATTGCTTCAGCAATGGGTAAAGGTCAAACTCGCGGCCAATACGGAGAAATGCAATTAGAGCAATTATTAAAACATGCCGGCCTTTTAGAAGGCACACATTTTCAAAGACAAGATTCAAGAGCAGGTGTTGATGGTGTGGCACGTCCTGATATTTCAATTTTGTTAGCAGGTGGTGGTGAAGTTTTAATTGATGCAAAATTTCCCTGGGATGCTTTCTTTGAAGCTATGGGCACCAATGATCAAGCAGAAAAAGCCATACTTTTGGATAAGCATGCAAAAGATTTAGGTAAAAGAGTTAGCGAATTATCTGCCAAGGAATATCAAACGACTTCAGCAAAATCGCCTAACTTTGTGATTTTGTTTTTACCTTTTGAATCTTTGTTAACAACTGCATTAGATTTTGACGGATTGTTATTAGAAAAAGCTTTTGGAAAAAATGTTATTCCTGCAACTCCAACCACCATGCTTGGACTCTTGCGCACAATTTCATTTGGTTGGAGTGAAAGAGATTTAAATAATAATGCTGAAGAAATAAGAAACATGGGTGCTGAAATGTTAAAGCGCTTAGTAAAACTTGTTGAGCATATCGACACAATGCGATCTGGTTTAAGTAAAGCTGTTGATGGTTATAACTCTTTTGTTTCCTCCTTTGATCGACAAGCAGTTTCGCAAGCTAAACGTTTAGCTCAAAAAGGTGTGCCCACCACTAAACAAATAGAAGCACCCGATGAAGTCTCCACTGGTTTGTCGCAATCACGCTTCAGCGGAGAAAATGCACGCCTTGAACTTGAAGGCTTGGACGATTAGTCCTAATTAGTTCGCTAGGGTCTTAGTTGTGAGTGAAGAAAACCGCCGCGAATTAGAACCACGTTTTTATAGATCAGTGGGTGCAAGTGGTCCACAAAGTGAAAAAGCTTTTCCTGCCCTTGCTAGACGTAGAGAAAAAAATAGTGAAGATAAATTTGCTGACTCACAAGAAATCGCAAAAAAAGTTGAAAACTTTTATAAAGGCACTGCTGCTAACCAAGTTATTACTGAAAAATTAACTCAAAATACAAAAGAACGAGTTTCTTTTTCTGAAAGAGTTTCTTGGCTTCAACCACCCCTTCCAGCCAAAACTGCAGCTTTGCTAATAATGGTTGTGCCATTAATTATTGGACTTATTGATGTTTTACTTACCGGTCGAATTGGAATTATTACTAGCTTTGCTTATTCAATAACTTTGCTTTATCTGGCAGCAACTATTGATTTAAAGCATGCTTGGGATCCAGTTATTGCAGGCCCTGTTGCTTATCTACTTGTCACATTAATTTTAGGTCAATTAACTCTTAGTCCAACTGGTTCATTTATGTTAAAACAACTTGCCATGATTTTGACAACTTTGGCTTTCAATGCACCTTGGATGGTTGGTTCAACTGTCGTGGCATTTGCCATAGCATTCTTAAGACTAAGAAGAAGTGCTTAAGCTTTTCCCGCTGCTTTCAAATCTTTTCTAATTTCAACCGGCAATGAAAAAGTAATGTGTTCTTCTATGGTTTCAACTTCTTCAACGTCACCAAAACCGTTTTGATTCAACCAAGCTAGAACGCCATCTACTAATTCTTCAGGAACTGAAGCACCACTAGTTAAACCAACAGACTTAGCTCCTTCAAACCATTCATTCTTTAATTCACTTGCCGAATCTACGCGGAATGATTTCTTTACACCAGCTTCTAAAGCAACATCAACAAGTCGCACTGAGTTTGATGAATTACTTGAACCAACCACGATCAAGACATCAACTTTAGGTGCAATGTTTTTAACTGCTGCCTGACGATTTTGTGTTGCATAACAAATGTCATCAGATGGAGGATCCATCAAGATAGGAAGTTTTTTCTTCAAAGCGTGAACGGTTTCTAATGTCTCATCAACTGACAAAGTTGTTTGAGATAACCAAGCAATCTTTTCGCCTTCTTTGACTTCAAGTTTTTCTACTTGGTCTAAGCCATCAACTAGCACCATATTTTCAGGTGCTTCACCCATCGTTCCTTCAACTTCTTCATGACCTTCATGGCCAATCAGAATAATTTTGTATCCATCATTTGCAAATCTTTTTGCCTCATTATGAACTTTTGTTACAAGAGGACAAGTTGCATCAATTGTTTTTAGGTTTCTTTGTTTAGCTTCAGCATGAACAGCTGGAGAAACACCATGAGCACTAAAAACCACTAAAGAACCTTCAGGAACTTCGCTTAATTCGTCAACAAAAATTACGCCACGTTTTTCTAAGGTTTCAACAACATGTTTATTATGAACAATTTGTTTTCTAACATAAACCGGGGCACCGTGAACATCAAGTGCTTTTTCAACTGTGACAACAGCGCGATCAACACCGGCGCAATATCCACGTGGGGCTGCTAGCAGCACTTTTCCTGTTGTTGTGGTCACAATAAATATCGTAGGCGTTCGCGTTGTCATAAGCATCTTGAGCACCTACGCTGTTTCCTATGGCAACGGGACAATCACCAGAAGATGCAATCCAAGTTAAGGATGCGGCCAGAGCTTTATCTGAAATTATTACTCAACTTCCATCTGTTTGGATTGAAGGCCAAATCACATCGGTGAAAATCAGACCAGGATCTGACTGGGTCTTTATGGATTTAAGAGACGTTTCTGCAGATGCCACTTTAAATGTTGTTTTTAACAGATCTGTTATAGAAAATTCTCCGACTGAGATAACAAGTGGTTTACGCGTATTAGTTCACGGTAAACCTGAATTCTGGATGAACCGTGGTTCATTAATTATTAGAGGAAAAGCAATTTCACCAGTTGGTTTAGGTGAATTAATGATTCAGTTAGAAAAACTAAAACAAAAACTGGCTGCAGAAGGACTTTTTGCTCCTGAAAGAAAAAAATCTCTCCCCTTCTTGCCAAAGAAAATTGGATTAATCTGTGGTCGAGCAAGTGCAGCTATGAAAGATGTTATTGAAAATACAAAACTTCGTTGGCCAGGAATTGAGTTTGATGTTCACGAAGTTGCTGTTCAAGGAGTTAAATCTTCCAGTGAAGTCAGAGCAAGTCTTTCGCAGCTAAATGCAGAAAATAAAGTTGATGTGATTGTTATTACCCGTGGTGGTGGTTCCTTTGAAGATTTACTTCCCTTTTCAGATGAATTACTAATTAGAGCAGTAGCAGCTTCGGTAATTCCAGTAGTTAGTGCAATTGGACACGAACAAGATACTCCGCTACTTGATTATGTGGCAGATTTAAGAGCATCAACACCAACTGATGCAGCATCAAAAATTGTTCCTGATTTAGATGATGAAATAGATTTAATTGATCGGTTTATCGACTCTATGAGAGAAAGAATAAGAAATAGAATTGAAAGAGAGCAAATATCTCTAGAAAGATTACTTGAAACTTCTGCTTTAAATTCACCCAGTGAATTTATTCAAACACATAGAGATGAACTATTCGATCTAAAGGTTAGCTTGAGGGAATTAATAACTTTAAAAATTACCAATGAGCAATCTTGGTTTAAACCACGTTTGGCACAACTTCGAACACTTTCCCCAATGGGAACTCTTGCCCGTGGTTTTGCCATTGTGCAAGGTAAAGATGGAAAATTGGTCAGAAAATCATCTGATGCGGCAATCGGTGAAGTTCTCGATATTCGTTTGGAAAAAGATTCCCTCAAAGCGCAAGTTACAAAATAGGAGAAATAGAGTTAACTCATGGCCAAAGATGCAAACATGTCCTACGAGCAGGCAAGAACTGCTTTAGAAGAAATTGTTACACAATTAGAATCTGGCAATCTTGCTTTAGAAGATACTTTAAAACTGTGGGAAAAAGGTGAGCAATTAGCTGCTTTGTGTCAAACAATCTTAGATAACGCTCAAGAAAGATTAGAGGAGCTAACTGAAGATGAAGAAGAGGAAGAATAACTATTTCTTGGGTGTTTTTAAACTCTCAACAAATTTAGTTATTTCATCCCAATTTGCAGTTGAATAAATTAACGTATTGATTCCAGATTCAGAAATATAGAGAACCTTATTTTCCGCATCCTCTATTGCCTTATAAGTTTTGGAACCAATGACTCTTGAAGATTCTTCTTCACTTTCGATATTGACATAGGTCTTAATTAATCTTTTAACATCGGTTTTGGAAACAATCACACTTAAAAATTCTGTTGTTGGAGAAACCACGCCAACTCGCCAAACTTCACTATCGCCAACTTTTTCTAAACGAGCACTTGTTGCAACCCAACTTTTATCTAAACCAACTGGGCCAAGTGTTGGAAGTTCTGTTCTCGTTTGAGCACCAACAGCAAGTGATTGCCAATCTACTTCTCTAAGAACTTGTTCTGATTCAAGTCGAGTGAGCCAAACAAATGTTGCAAGTATTCCAACGAATAGTCCAACGAGTCCTAAAGAGCGAACCATGTCTGAAACAGACTGTGCCGATCGCGGTTTTTTCTCACTCATAAACACTATTGTTACCGATATCTCACATTCTCACATCTTGCGAATAGGCTAAGAGGTGAAAAGATTAAGTAAGAAAGGAAAATTCACCATGGTTGAGTTCAAATACACAGAACTCCTCCCCTTAGGCGAAGATTCCACTGAGTACAGAAAAATCTCTGATACAGGTTTTAAAATTGAGAAACTTGGCGATAAAGAATTCCTGGTAATCGAGCCAGAGACGATAAAGAAATTAACTTTTGAAGCTCTACATGACACTCAACACTTATTAAGAACTAGTCATTTAAAACAATTAAGAAAAATATTGGATGATCCTGAAGCAAGTAATAATGATCGTTTTGTTGCCTTAGATCTGTTAAAAAATGCCAATATTTCAGCCGGTGGTGTACTTCCTATGTGTCAAGACACAGGAACAGTAATAATTTCTGGAAAACGCGGTTCAAATGTAATAACTAATGCTCATGATGAAAAGGTAATTGCAGAAGGTGTATTTGATGCTTACCAAAAGATGAACTTACGCTATTCCCAACTTGCTCCACTTTCTATGTGGGAAGAAAAAAATACGGGTACAAATCTTCCAGCTCAAATAGAAATTTATGCTGACACAAAACCAGGACATGAACTGGAATATTCATTTATGTTCATGGCAAAAGGTGGCGGTTCAGCAAATAAATCTTTGATGTTTCAAGAGACTAAAGCTTTATTAAATCCTGAAAAATTAGATGAATTTCTAGATGAAAAACTTCGCTTACTAGGAACAGCAGCTTGTCCTCCGTATCACTTAGCAATTGTGATTGGTGGTCCAAGTGCTGAATACTCCTTAAAAGTTGCCAAGCTTGCATCTGCCAGATCCCTCGATACTTTGCCAACAAAAGGAACCATTGATGGTCATGGCTTTAGAGATTTAGAAATGGAACAACATGTTCTTGAGATGAGTCAAAAATTTGGAATCGGTGCCCAATTTGGTGGCAAATATTTCTGTCACGATGTAAGAGTCATAAGACTACCTCGACATGGTGCATCACTTCCTGTTTCAATTGCTGTTTCTTGTGCGGCTGATCGTCAAATTTTGGCCAAAATAAATAGAAACGGCGTTTTCCTAGAACAATTAGAAACAGAACCTGCTCAATTTTTACCTGAAGTTATTGATACGCATCTAAATGATGACATGACAAAAATTGATTTGAATCAACCTATGAAAGATGTCTTGGCACAACTTTCTAAACTTCCAGTTAAATCAAGAGTTTCACTTTCTGGTTCCATGATTGTGGCCCGAGATTTAGCCCACGCCAAAATAAATCAAATGCTTGATGCAGGAAAACCAATGCCTGAATATATGAAAAATCATGCTGTTTATTACGCCGGTCCAGCAAAAACTCCAACAGGAATGGCTTCAGGTTCATTCGGTCCAACTACAGCTGGACGAATGGATTCTTATGTTGATCGCTTCCAAAAAGCTGGTGGATCAATGATCATGCTTGCCAAAGGAAACAGAAGCCAAGTTGTAACAAATGCTTGCAAAGAAAATGGTGGATTTTATTTAGGTTCAATTGGTGGTCCTGCTGCATTACTTGCCCAAGAATGCATTACAAAAGTTGAAGTTTTAGATTTTGAAGAATTAGGAATGGAAGCTGTTTGGAAAATAGATATTAAAGATTTTCCAGCTTTTGTTGTGGTTGACGATAAGGGAAACAATTTCTTTGATTCCACAACTAGATCTTTAGGAAAAACTATTCCTGTTGGACCAGAATCAGGTTGAAATTAAACGGGATGATCTTCCAATAAATCAGTGACTAAGGCTGCTATCGGAGATCTTTCTGATCTCGTTAGTGTCACATGAGCAAATAAAGGATGGCCTTTAAGTTTTTCCACCACAGCTGCAACACCGTCATGACGTCCAACTCTTAAATTATCTCTTTGTGCAACATCGTGGGTTAACACAACTCTAGAGCCTTTGCCTATTCGAGAAAGCACAGTTAATAAAACGTTTCTTTCTAAACTTTGTGCTTCATCAACAATTACATAAGCATCATGCAAAGAGCGTCCACGAATATGGGTGAGTGGTAGAACTTCAATCAAATCTCTTGCAATTACTTCAGTGATTACTTCAGGACTTGTTACAGCACCAAGGGTGTCAAAAACTGCTTGAGCCCACGGACTCATTTTTTCACCCTCCGTGCCCGGCAAATAACCTAAATCTTGTCCACCTACTGCATAAAGAGGTCTAAAAACCATAACTTTTCTGTGATTATTTCTTTCCAAAACATGTTCTAATCCTGCACATAAAGCTAGTGCACTTTTTCCAGTTCCAGCTCTTCCTCCAAGTGAAACAATTCCTATTTCTTCATCAAGAAGTAAATCAAGGGCAAGTCTTTGTTCGGCACTTCTTCCGTGAATTCCAAATGCGTCAATATCTCCTCTTACAAGTTTTATTCTCTTATCTGTTGTGATTCTTCCTAAAGCACTTCCTTTAGATGAAGTAAGAATTAAACCTGTGTGGCAAGGTAATTCCTTTGCCATATTGTGATCAATGAATCCATTGGCATAAAGTCCATCTACTTCTGTATCTCCTAAATTAATTTCAGAAATTCCAGTCCACCCGGTTGAAGTGACAAATTCAGCTCTATATTCTTCTGCAGATAAACCAAGTGATGATGCTTTAACGCGCATTGGTAAGTCTTTACTTACTACATAAACATCTGCACCTTGTGTTGATAAGAGTTTGGCGCAAGCAAGAATTTTTCCGTCATTGTCTAAAGGTAGAAATGCTGTTGGTAAAAGTGATGGATCAGCATGTGACATATCAACACTTAATTCACCACCATCTTCATTAACTTTCATTGGTTGATCAAGGCGACCATGCTCTACTCGCATTTCGTCTAATTGACGAAGAGCAGCACGTGCAAAAAAGCCAAGCTCGGGATGAGTTCTTTTAACTTCGAGTTCTGTAACAACAATTAAAGGAATAACAACTTCATGTTCAGCAAAGCGATACATCGCTTTTGGATCTGAAAGTAAAACAGATGTGTCTAGAACGTAGGTGCGGATGTTTGGTTCGGCCCTGCGAGCAGCTGACACTAAAACACTCCCCACACGTTATTTCAGTTGTATAGAAGTTATGAAATAACGCTAGAGGAATTTAATGTCTGGTTGACTACGACTCGCCCAAGTTTAAGTTAACGGTTGAAGGCAGAAACGATAACGCTTATTCCTAAAGCAATGATGATCAAGCCTCCGGCGCCACTAATTTTTTCAATACGTGTTGGAGTTCCTGCTAACCAATGCCTGGCGGTTCCTGCAACTATCCCCCAAGTCCCATCACTTATTACGGCAATAACAAAAAATACAGTGGCTAGAAAAATCATTTGAAGAATTATTTGTCCTTGGCTTCGATCTACGAATTGCGGCAAAATAGCGGCAAAGAAAACTAAAGATTTTGGATTTAAAAATCCCACCACAAATCCTTGTCTAAATAACTGTCCCATTGGTTTTGGATCAGATTTAGTAACTA
>JBJOKB010000058.1:0-10738 GCA_046046315.1 Actinomycetota bacterium
CCAAGTTTTGAATATGCATTGTTGTCACCAATTTTGGTTATGTTTTTGGCAGCATGTTTGGGAGTGCTAGTTGAAGCTTTTTTCCCAATTGAGAAAAGAAGATTTGCGCATTTAATTATTGTTTTTACCTCGCTTTTATTTGCTTTTTTTGCAGTTGCCTTGCAGTCAGGCCCTAAAGGAAGAGCGCTAGCTGCGAGTGGAACCGTTGCTCTTGATGGTCCTGGATGGATTTTGCAGGGAACTATTTTGTTGGTCGCAGGTTTAAGCGCGCTTTTATTTGCTGAATCAAAAGTTGATCCGCTTGGAGATTCGTTTGCCGCAAGAGCCTCCACTTTGCCGGGGGGCGAAGAAGAAAAAGTTGTTACAAAATTAGGTTGGACCCAAACTGAAATTTGGCCACTATTTACTTTCTCAATTACCGGAATGCTTTTATTTGTAACAGCAAATGATTTACTTGTTTTGTTCGTAGCACTTGAAGTTATGAGCTTGCCTCTGTATTTGTTATCAGGTTTGGCAAGGCGAAGAAGATTGTTAAGCCAAGAAGCTGCTTTGAAATATTTTATTTTAGGTGCGCTGGCAAGTGCGATCTTGCTTTTTGGAAGTGCCCTAACTTATGCATACACTGGTTCACTTGAATTTGGTCAAATCTCTAATGGAATTAGTTCTGCCAACAATTCTCCAGGTTTACTAACAGCGGCAATCGCACTTGTTGCTGTTGGAATGTTGTTTAAAATTGGTGCAGTTCCATTTCATCAATGGGTGCCCGATGTTTACACAGGTTCACCTACTCCGGTTACTTCATTTATGGCAGGTGCGGTTAAAGTTGCTGCCTTTGGTGGATTGCTTAGAGTCTTCTACGTCGCGTTCGGCGCATTAGTTTGGGATTGGCGCCCACTTGTTTGGGTTGTCGCTGGCTTAACAATGGTTGTGGGAAGTGTTATCGCATTAGCGCAATCAGATTTCAAGAGAATGCTTGCATATTCATCTATTTCAAATGGTGGTTTTATTTTAGTGGGATTCTCTGGAACAAATAGACCTGCAATTGCTGCAGTACTTATTTATTTAATTGCTTATGCGTTCTCCACAGTGGGAGCTTTTGCGCTTCTTACATTAATTAGAGAACAAGCGGGAGAAAGTTCAACATTGATTCGCTGGAAAGGCCTAGGAAAGAAATCGCCATTAATTGCATCATTGATGTCTTTATTTATGTTGTCATTTGCAGGTATACCTTTAACTAGTGGTTTTACAGCAAAATTTGGAGTTTTCACGGCAGCCATAGCAGGGGGAGCAACTTCATTAGTTTTGGTTGGAGTTTTGGCAAGTGTAATTGCAGCAGTATTCTATGTACGCGTAATTATTTTGATGTTTTTTAGCGATCCAATTCCAGATGGACCTTTTGTGGTTGTTCCAAGTATGTTCACAACAATTGCAATCACTGCAAGTGCAATAGTTACAATAATTTTGGGATTATTCCCTCAGGTTGTTATAGATCTAGTTAGCTCTGCGTCTGTGTTCTTAAGATGAGTAAAGTTAATGTTCCAGAAATCTTAATTGGAGATGAAAAACTAAAAGAATTCTTAAGTTTAGGAATAAAAAGAACAGAAGAATTCTTAGAAATAGAATCCGCGTCTCCTTATAATCCTTTAACTGAAATTACCCAGCACTTACTTCTTGCTGGTGGCAAGAGAATTCGACCTGTTTTGGTTTTTCTATCTGCACAATTTGGTAAACCTGATATTGATCGCTTAGCAAAAGTTGCAGCAGCAATTGAATTTATTCATGTTGCAACGCTTTACCACGATGACGTTATGGACGAAGCACTTTTAAGACGAGGTGTTGAGTCTGCAAATGCAAAGTATGGAAACACCAATGCAATTTTGGCCGGAGACTTTTTATTTTCTCGAGCATCAGCAATTGCAGCCGAATTAGGCCCTCACGTCGTAACCACATTGGCAGATACGTTGTCAGTCCTTTGTGAAGGCCAAATTCGTGAAGCAATGGGTGCCGGGACAAATGATCCGATAAAACATTATTTAGAAGTATTGAAACAAAAAACTGGTTCTTTAATTGAAACATCGGCTGCTCTTGGTGCTTATTTATCTGGAGCTGATGATGTGGTTGCAGCGGCATTGAGTAATTATGCGCAGAATATTGGTCTCGCATTTCAAATATCTGATGACATCCTTGATTTAAAAGGTGACACAGCAAAATCAGGAAAAATGATTGGCAAAGATTTGCTTGAGGGAATTCACACTTTGCCTGTCCTTTCTGCTTTATCGCTAGATAAAGAAGGAACATTGAAGCAACTACTAATTGATGTTAGAAAAAATCCTGATCTAATACAAGCCACAATTGAAAAAGTAACCGCATTAGGTGGTTTTGATGTTGCAACTCTTCATTTAGAAAGTTTGATCGATCAAGCTATGACTTCACTTGATTCAGTACCAAAGGGAAGTGCTCGAGATGCATTAGTGCAGTTTGCGGAATGGTTAACAAAAAGAAATAGTTAGTTTTTATTTGATCTGTATGTTCGAACCGCATCGTAACTAAAGACTGAGACGGCTAGCCAAACAATTAAGAAGCCAATCCAACGGGCAATGCTCATTGGTTCGTCAAATGCAAAGTATCCAATTAAAAATTGTAGTATTGGACCAAGAGCTTGAAGTAAACCAATAACAACTAACGGAATTCTTACTACAGCAGTTCCAAAAAGCAATAATGGAATTACTGTGACAATGCCGGCTGTTGCTAACCAAAATGAATGAGTTATCCCATAATTAACAAAACTTAATTCATTTTTACTATTTAAATAAACTAGAAAAGCAGAAAAGAAAGGAGTCAGCATTAAAGTTTCAATTGTTAAACTAGGAATCGCATTAACATTTGCCATCTTTTTAACTAACCCATAAAACCCAAAAGAAAATGCCAAACTAAGTGCTATATATGGAGGATGTCCTAAGGTTAAAGTCAAAAAAGTAACGGCGATAAAAGTAAGTCCAACTGCGATTTTTTGTAAAGCTCTAAGTTTCTCCTTTAATACAATTACACCTAGCGCAACTGAAACTAATGGATTAATGAAATAACCTAAAGACGTTTCAATTACGTGTCCGTTGTTAACTGCCCAAATGAAGACGCCCCAGTTAATAGTTATAAAAATTGAGGCAAAAAATAGTAGTAACATTTTTTGTTTATCAAATAATGCAGCTTTTACTTCTACCATTAAATTTCGAAAATAAACAATGACAAGGAGCAAACCAAGTGACCAAACAACTCGGTGAGCCAGAATTTCAGGTGCTGAAGCAGGTTTTAAAAGCTGCCAATAGAGAGGGACAATGCCCCAAATTAAATATGCCCCGACTCCGGCTAAGAGACCAGAGTTATATCTAGATCTTTGTTCTGCTGTATTCAATTAGCCGTGGTTTCTTTAAGGGATGAGTAAATCTTGGTGGGACAAGTCTAGGCAACTACAAGGTTTAACTTGCGATAGGCCGACTTTGGGGTGTGAAGTGGCGAAAAAAGTAGTTATCCGATACAAATAAATAGAGACCACTTTTCTAAGAAAAGGAAAATTTCGTAATTATGCGCAGTTCCACCAACACTTTGAAAACTATTTTTCTTCTAGGCTTTCTTGGTTTATTCGTAATGCTTATTGCAAGCTGGTTTGGGGGATCATCTGGGCTTTGGTTTGGATTAATTTTCGCAATTGGAATGAATGGTTTTGCTTATTTCTATTCTGATCGTTTAGCTCTTAAAGCAATGCGTGCTTATCAAGTAACACCACAAACTGCCCCAGTTTTATACAAAATTGTTAGTGATTTAGCAACACAAGCAAATCAACCAATGCCTCGAGTTTATTTATCTCCTACTGCTTCACCAAATGCATTTGCTACAGGAAGAAATCCTCAGAATTCAGCAGTGTGTGCAACCGAAGGAATTATGAATTTATTAACTGAAAGAGAATTAAGAGGTGTGATTGGGCATGAACTTTCTCATGTATATAACAGAGATATTTTGACAGCTTCTGTTGCTGCAACCATGGCAAGTGTCATGATGAGCATGGTGCAATTCTTTTGGTTATTTGGCGGCAGAGATTCACAAAGATCAAATCCACTTGGTTCAATTTTCTTAATGATTATCGGTCCAATGGCTGCCACTATGTTGCAATTAGCAATTGGTAGATCAAGGGAATTTGCTGCTGATGAAGATGGCGCAATTTTGACTAAAGATCCATTGGCGCTAGCAAGTGCCTTAAAGAAAATCGATGAAGGAATTTCAAACGCACCAATGAGACCAACTTCAGACATGGAAACTGCTTCTTCAATGATGATTGCTCATCCATTTAGAGGAAGTTCAATGGCGAAATTATTTTCAACACATCCACCAACTCAAGAACGTGTAAAAAGATTAGAACAGATGGCACAACAGATGGGGCAGTCTTCATAAAACCTTAAGCACCGTATGATTACCAAAGTACTTAATCAAGGTAGCTTGCCCGAGTGGCCAAAGGGAGCAGACTGTAAATCTGCCGGTTCACGCCTACAGTGGTTCAAATCCACTAGCTACCACGCTTAAATAAATTTAGGCCCTAACAAAGTGTTAGGGCCTAAATTATTTCTAATTGATTATCTAAAATTGGTAAATTGTGTAGCAAAATCAAGATCGGTTTTTTCAACTAATCGCATAACAGCTTGCAAATCATCTCTTGATTTACTTGTAACCCTTAGGGTTTCGCCCATAATTTGAGTTTTAATAGTTTTTGGACCTTCATCACGAATTATTTTGGATAATTTTTTGGCATTTTCTTGAGAAATTCCAGAATTAAAATTACCCGTGATTTTGTAAGTTTTTCCAGATGCCCTCGGATCGTCTGCTTTAAATGACTTTAAGGAGATTCCTCGCTTAATCAATTTTTCTTTAAAAACTTCTAATGCTGCTTTAGCTCTTTCTTCGGTACTTGATTCGATTTCTACACTTAATTCATTAAGCCATTTAATTTCGGTTTCAGTGTTCTTAAAGTCAAATCTTTGCGAAAGTTCCTTGCTCGCCTGATTTAGAGCATTATCTGCTTCTTGACGATCAATTTTGCTTACTATGTCAAATGAGTTTTCAGCCATGTAAAAAAGTTACACCAAGTAGTTCTTCACTCGTTTGCCATACCCGCTTGGCTAATTCACTGTCTTGAGCCAACTTATTCATTTTGACCTTTTTTGGTTTTCCACGTGACTCGAAGATTCCCCTAGGTCCTAAATAATCTCCACTTTGAATATCCACCCAGGTACAAGCTGCAATCTGGGGAAGTGCGCCATTTGCAGCACTTTGTCCCAAAATAATGTTCATAAATTTTGTTACTGCTAGCTCAATACTTTTTCTAAACCCTGATTTTTTCGTGGCTGCTACTAGTTGCAAGTTAGTGTTGGCATATCCCGGGTGAGCAACTGCAACAGTTATATTTGAATTAGCTAATTTTAGTCTTCTTACCAATTCGTTGGTAAATAGTAGATTGGCTAATTTGGAGTTACCATAAACTGTCCAAGGTGAATATTTTTCCTGACTAACATTAAGTTCATCTTTACCACCGTTTTTTAGTTTTCCTAAACGATGTGCTGAAGATGAAACATTTACTATGCGGGGATTTTTTGCCTTGCTGATTGCATCAAAAAGTAGTTGAGTAAGCAGGAAATGCCCCAAATGATTTGTGCCCATTTGGGATTCAAAACCATCTCTTGTTTTCTCAAACGGAACAGCCATAATTCCAGCATTATTGAGAAGTACATCAATTGGTTTACTGGATTGATTCATCGCAAATTTTTTAATTGAATTTGAATCCATTAAATCAAGCTCAGCAACTTCAATAATTGCCGTTGGATTTTGATTAAGAATTAGTTCTTTAACTTTTTGACCTTTGTTTGTGTCTCTAACCGCTAACACAATTTCAGCACCAAGCTTGGCTAATGCAATTGCACTTTCTTTTCCTAGACCAGAATTGGCTCCGGTGATGATTACTCTTTTTGATTTCATATCAATTAGTGAAGGAGTTTTTGGTCCACTCATTAGTTGTAATTCACTCCTCAGGTATTCTCGACTTTCGCGGCTTGAAATCTATCTTGACAGTCGCTAAGCCCCAATAGCTCAGTCGGTAGAGCATCTCCATGGTAAGGAGAAGGTCTGCGGTTCAATTCCGCATTGGGGCTCGGGTTGAATGATCCAAGAGCAAAGCGGAGTAGCTCAGGTGGCAGAGCAAACGACTCATAATCGTTGTGTCGCGGGTTCAACTCCCGCCTCCGCTACAAGTAGAAAAAAGTATTAGGAGAGAATAGGTAAATGGCAAAAAGTGATGTTCGTCCAAAAATAACAATGGCTTGTGCTGATTGCAAAGAACGCAATTACATAACAAAGAAAAACCGTCGTAACGATCCAGATCGTTTGGAAGTTAAGAAGTTTTGCCCACGTTGCAACAAGCACACTGAACATAAAGAAACTCGCTAAGAACTTTTAGCATTTCTTTATAAATCTGTGGCACTTAACTTAGCGTTTCTAAATAGGTCTTATCCGTCTTTAGAAACTTTTAAAGTTGATCAAGAAAAAATACAAGCCTTTAGTGATGCAATTGGTGATACCAACGAATACGTTAAACAAGGATTTGCCTCTCCAACTTTTTTAATTTCCATCCAAATGGGGGCAATGGAAGTTGCTCTATTTGATCCTGAATTAGGACTTGACTACAGCAAAGTGGTTCACGGGGAACAAAGTTTTGAATACAAAAAACCTGTGAAAGCAGGAGATGAATTATCTTTTACTTCCACTATTGAAGACATAAAATCTAAAGTTGGCAACGACTTCATCACGATTAGAAGCGATGTTAAGGATGCAGCAGGAGATGATGTTGCCACTTTGAAAGCCACATTAATTGCTCGCGGAACGGACAATTAATGACTTCTGTTATTAAATACAGTGACGTAGAAGTCGGATTTGAATTACCTAAAATCATTCACAATTATCAGCGTCAAGATTTGGTTAATTATGCAAATGCGTCTGGAGACCATAATAAAATTCATTTAGATGAAGCGTTTGCTAAATCAGTTGGATTGCCAGACATAATTGCCCACGGAATGTTAACAATGGGTGTAGCTAGCCGTGTTGTAACTAATTGGGTCAAAGACATAGATGCCATAAAAAGCTTTTCAGTAAAATTTTCTGCTCCCGTTGTAGTTCCTAAAGACGGGAAAGGAACAGACGTAGAGTTCGGCGCAAAAATAGAAGAAAAAATGGCGGATAATTTAGTAAAGATCGCCGTGGAAGCCCGCTGCAATGGCAGTAAAGTTTTAGGTCGATCTTTAATAATTGCTCAACTTTCTTAGATTATGAATGTTCCTCAAGAAGTTATAGCTTTAGCCGAGCAAAGAATAAAGGCTCGAGCTAATAAAGACTTTGCTCTTTCTGATCAACTACGAAATAAAATTGCTGATTTGGGCTTTGTCGTAAAAGATAAACCAAACGGTTATGAACTAGAAATCAAACCACCATTTGAAGTATTTGAAAATATAGCGAATTTAAAAGTTGAGACAAATAGGTTAAATAAACGAATTTCTATTTGCTTACTTGTAGACGGATGGCTCGAAGACACAAAAGAATGTATTGATGCGTTACTAACTTTTATGCCAAGTGATGCAGTCATTTTGGCTCTAGATTTGGGAAATAAAGAATCTGTCGGAAACTATTTAGCAGAACTTGAAAAAGAAAATAAAAATTTGGTAGTAATTCACACTTCCCAAACTCTGGAACAAGCTGGATGGGCAAATGCAATAAATAAGTTAATTGAATTAACACCTTGTGAATTTAGCGTTGTGATGGATTTAAGTTCAATAATCAGCGCAGACGCAATTACACCTTTAATTGATCAAATAAAAAGCGATGTAGTTGCAGCAGGGTGGAAAGGTGCTCTTGTCAATTTAGAAGATCAATGGCGAAGCGTTGAAGATAAAGGGCCAGGAGAGGTTGATATTTTATTGGGTTATCTTTTTGCGATTAAAACTAAAATTGCTCAAGAGATACCAGCCAATGCAAAGGCCAAGTTTTATAGAAATGCTGATCTTGAATGGTCATTAGCTTTAAGAAGCAAAGGACATAAATTAGTGGCTTTAGGAAATGAATTACCCGTGGAACAAAAAAGACATCGTGGTTATCACGATTCTGATATTGATTATCGGGAAAAAGAATCTAAGAAAACTTATGACCGAATCCTGCAAAACTATCGAGGTAAAACTCAAATATTGAGTCCAAGAAGATAACTATTCAATTAGCATAATGAATATGAGAAAAATCAAGAATTTCAAACTCGCAGATCACTCAACTCTTAGAGTTGGAGGTTTGGCTTCAACGGTTTGTGAAATTCAAAGCCCATCAGATATTCAAGACTTTGTTCACGAATATGGCAATGAAGATTTTTTTGTATTAGGTGGGGGAAGCAACATTGTTGCCCCCGATCACGAAATTAAAACTCCCATTGCATTTATGCAATTGGTTAATTCCTCCACAAAAACTGATGGCGATTTTGTTGAAATTACAGCGGGTGCAGGAATGATTTGGGATGACTTTGTGGCAGACGCTGTCGATCAAGGATTAAGTGGAGTTGAAACACTATCTGGAATCCCAGGAACTATCGGAGCTTCTCCAATTCAAAACATTGGCGCGTATGGAACAGAAGTTAAATCAACAATAAAATCTGTGCAATTAGTTGATGGGACTACTGGAAAATCAAGAGTATTATCAAATGAGGATCTTAAATTTAGTTATAGATATTCCATACTAAAAGATTTGACTTCAAGATTTATCATTGAAAATGTCACATTCAAGTTAAAACGAAATAAAAGTTCGAATGTGACAAATTATCCGCAAGTCGCAGAGGCTTTAGGTATTAAACCTGGAGAAAGTGTCTCCATAAAAGACTTACGTAATGTGATTATTGCAATCAGAAAATCAAAAGGCATGATTTTAGATTCAAACGATCATGACACTTATAGCGTGGGTTCATTTTTTATCAATCCAATTTTAGAAAAAGAAAAAGTTCCTCTTAATGCACCAATGTATGAAAACGAATCAGGCAAAGTTAAAACTAGTGCGGCTTGGTTAATTGAGCAGTCAGGTTTTGAAAAAGGATTCAGACATGGTGGTGCAATTATTTCAAGCAAGCACACATTGGCAATTGCAAATTCAGGAAATGCCACAGCACAAGATGTAATCGAGCTATCGAATCAAATTATCTCTGGAGTAAGACAAAAATTTGGAATTGAATTAACTATTGAACCAAGAATTTTAAATATTTAAGCCAATAACTTTTGTAATCTAGATACACCTTCAACAAGATCTTTGTCACTCAAGGCATAACTCATTCGGACATATCCTGGTGTGCCAAATGCTTCACCTGGAACCAGTGCTACATCAACTTCTTCTAAAGCTATGTTTGCTAAATCAAGTGAAGAATTAATAGTTTTGCCATTAACAGTTTTTCCAATTAACCCTTTAACCGATGGATACACATAAAAAGCACCACCTGGTTCAGGGCAAACAACACCTTTAATTTCATTTAACATTTTCACAATTGTTTCACGACGTTTTGTGAAAGCATCTAACATTGGTTTTAAAACTTCTTGCGATCCATTAAGAGCAGCAATTGTTGCCTGCTGAGCAATATTGTTCACATTACTTGTCATATGTGATTGTAAGTTTGTCGAAGCTTTAGTGAATTCTTTTGAACCAATTGTCCAACCTACACGCCAACCTGTCATGGCATAAGTCTTTGCCACACCATTTACTATTACACATTTATCTCTTAATTCAGGAACTAATCCTGGCATTGATGAAAATTTTGAACCAGGGTAAATCAGATGCAGATAGATCTCATCTGTCATTACCCAAATATTTTTTGAAACTGCCCATTGACCAATAGCTTTAACTTCTTCTGGTGTGTAAACAGTTCCAGTTGGATTTGAAGGGGAAGAAAAAATAAGTAATTTAGTTTTTGAAGTATAGGCTTTTTCAAGCTGTTCAACACTAATTTTGTAATTTGTGGTTTCATCAGAATCAATAACAATAGGTTTGCCACCAAAAATTTGCACTACTTCCGGATAAGTAACCCAGTATGGAGCTTGCAATAAAACTTCATCACCCGGATTAATTAATGTGGCCATCGTGTTAAAGATTGCTTGTTTACCGCCATTAGTAACAACAACTTGATCAGCAGTTATTTCGTAACCATCATCTCTTGTTGCTGCTTTTGCAATTGCTTCTTTTAATGCAACTAAACCTGGAGTTGGTGAATAGCGATGGTTAGAAACTTCGTTTGCTGCTTTTTGTGCAGCCTCAACAATGTGTGCAGGTGTTGGAAAGTCTGGTTCTCCTGCGCCAAAACCAATAACTGGACGTCCAGCTGCCTTTAAGGCTTTGGCTTTTGCATCAACTGCCAATGTTGCCGATTCGGCAATGGCCAGGACGCGGTCAGAGATTTGTTTGCTCATAAACCCAATGTTGTCAGGCACTTCTCCTCGAGACTTCACCCACTAGGACTCATAAATACTGTGTCGGCGTAAACTCGTTCAGGCGTGAAGACGCTGTGCGAGGAATGCCTATCTTTTAAGCGTGATCGGCAGCTTTTGGTGCGCTTAGGGGTGTGGCGCAACTGGTAGCGTACCGGTCTCCAAAACCGGTGGTTGCAGGTTCAAATCCTGTCGCCCCTGCAAAA
>JBJOKB010000008.1:0-23871 GCA_046046315.1 Actinomycetota bacterium
GAAAATAATTAAATTCCGTCCTTAATTGACTGAGTTTTATCAGAGACGGCTTGGGTTTTTTGTTCAATGTCTGTGGCAACAGCTAACGCATCATCAAGTGCTTGACGCAGTTGTGTTGAGGCAGATGCCAGAGAGCGACGTACTTTTGCAGCTTCGGCTGCAACTTTAGTTGCTGAGTCTCTTTGAATTTCCACATTATCGATTACACGTTTTCGTTCAGCTTGCGCTTCATCCACAAGTCTTCGCGCCTCTGCTTGTGCTTCGTTGCGAGTTCTTGTTAATAATTCTTCAGCACGTTTGGACGCATCACTTGTAATTCTTAATTCTTCTCGTTTTGCGTTTTCCAATATTGAATTTGCTTCAGCAGTGGCAGTAGCAACAATTCTTTTTGCTTCTTTATCTGAAGCTTCGTATTCTGATTCAGCTCTGGTGCGCAAATCTTTAACATACTTTTCAGCTTCTGATCTTAAGCGGGTATTTTCAGCAGTGGTAGTTTCAATTAATTTAGTGTTCTCTTCTTTTGTTGCCGCAAGTTGCGCAGCTGATGTTTCTCTAATTCCTTGGGCAAGTTTTTCAGCTTCTACCAGTACGGATTGCGCTTTAGACTTTGCGGCTCTAATTAAAGTTGCGGCATCTTCACCTGCAAGGGCTGTGATTTCAGCATCGTCTAATTCAAAAACATTTGGTCTTTTGGCAAGCAATTTGACTTGTTGTTCTAATTCATTAATTCGTCGACTTGCACCTGAAGATGAAACTACGATTGAACGAGATAACCAACTCTTGTTAGATTTCTTTGTTGGTTCATTAGAATCCTCAACCCATTCAGACGCTGCGTTGATCACAGAATCTTCAACAGATGAATTTTCATTGTTCCTGTTAGGCATAGTGTCCGTTCTCCAATAGTGCTTAGAGATTTAGATTAGCGATAAACAAGTTTTGAGACTAGAGCCTGCTCTGGCTTTTACGCTCAAAGTAGCCTTTATCTAATATTGAACAGCCGTGGTTTTTGGTTAAACCCGAGTTGATTAGGGGCTGACTCTCTTTTGAATGGTCGAGAAAAGACTTCGCCTTGAATAAAAATAGAGGAAATTCTCCAAAACATAAATTGAATTCTAAAAATAAATCCTCGCAGGTAAGCCCTTTAGTTGAACAGGAATTAGAAGAACTTATTTCTAATCTTGAATTACTAAAACCAGTTAAAAAAGATTGGAAATATAGAATAGGTGAATTTTTTGGCCAAATTATTCTTACCGTCGTTTCCTTAATCCTTCTAGGTTGTTATGTATGGTCAATTACTGTCGTTCCACCAAACACAAAACTTTTTGGACATGAAATTGGAAGTAAACTAGCTCCTAATGTCTATCAACAAATAAATATTGCGGTTAAGGATAAATTAGACGATCCAATTGATTTACAAACTCCTCAAGGAACGTTTACGGTAACTCCCGAGCAGATTGGATTAGAACTTGATTTACCAGGAACTATAAATGGTATCCGAAAAAATATTTTTATATTTCTTAAATCTGCAATATTTTCAACTGAAATAAAGCCAAAAATAAATGTAAATGATAATTCATTAAAAATAGCATTAACGAGTGTCATTGAAAAAAATACAAAAGCACCTATAAATGCCACATTAACAACTCAAGGCGGAAAAGTTGTCACGACCGAAGCTGTAAGTGGAACCGAAATTGATTGGGAAAAAACAAAAAATAACCTAAAAAGCTCTTGGTTATATGAGGGCCGAAAAGCTGAAGTAGTTATTGCTTATATTCCTCCTGTTGTAAGCAACGAAGATGTGAATAAAGTTAGATCTAATTTGGCCGAGTTGGCAGTGTCAGCACCAATTACTTTAAAAATTGGTTCTCGAGAGGTCGAAATAAGTCCAGAAATAATTGGTACTGCTTTGAATTTCGTTCCGAATAAAGAAAAACTTGAATCAAAATTTGATGAAAAAGTGATCATAAATGAGATTTCTAGGCAAATTCCAAATATTCAAACTACTGCTAGTGATGCAAAATTTGACTTTATGGGAGATAAGTTAAAGATTGTTCCTGCTCAAGAAGGTATTAAATTTAAACCAGGTCAATTAGACGCAGCCCTATCTCCAGTGTTTAGGCAAAAAGAGAACAGAGTTGTAAACCTTGATAGTGCTGTAATTAAACCTATTGTTTCTACAGAAAGTTTGGAAGCGCTAGGAATAAAAGAACAATTAAGTTCATTTAGACAAGATTTTGATTACCTTCCTTATAGAGAAACTAACGTTGGTCAAGCAGCTAAATATATGGACGGAAAAATTCTGAAGCCCGGCGAAATTTTTTCCATGAATGAAACCATAAAAGAAAGAACTACCAAGAATGGTTATGTAAAAGGAATTTATATTGGAGAAGGTGGCAGATTTGACTATGGTTTGGGTGGAGGAGTTTCAATTATTACTTCTGCAACTTGGACTGCTGCGTTTTATGCAGGTCTAGAAAGAATTGAACAACGCGCTCATTCTGTTCATATCGCTAGGTATGCACCTGGATTAGAGGCAACAGTTAGTTGGCCAAAATTAGATCTAAAATTTAGAAATAATACGAAAAACAATATTTTAATTAAAGCAATTCCAGCAAGAGATGGAATAACTATTTCAATGTATGGAACAAAGGAATATGACAAAGTTACAGCTAAATTTGGTGAACCATATAGCCTAAACAATAAAATTGATACCGTAACTTCTTATGATCCAAACTGTCTTGCACAAGATCCAGCCCCTGGATTCAAAATTGTTGTCACAAGACAATTCTGGAAAAACAACGCGATTGTGCAATCAGAAGACTTGTTAACTAGTTATAAACCAAGTGATCACATAATTTGTCTAAAAGAGGGAGAAGTTGCACCAAGTACAAGTCCAACTGCTTTACCTGCAGCAAGTGGAGTGCCACAACCTGTACCGCAAAGTTAAATCTTTGTTATTTCTTGTCCTTTTTCACTATCTTTAATTGCGATTCCTTGATCTGCTAACTGATCTCTAATTTCATCACTTAATTTCCAGTTCTTTTCCGCTCTTGCCTTTGCTCTTTTTTCAAGTAATTCACTTATTTCAGGAGTTAACTCAATTTCTCCTTTTCTTTCAGGAGCTTTATTTAAGTCAAGGCCTAGAACCTCATCAAACTTTAATATTGTTTGGTATTTATCCCCATTGGTAATTGATTCATCTTTTTCAAGTGCTCTTAATAATTGGAGGACTTTATTGGTGTCTAAATCTTCGTTCAAAGCGTTTTCAAATTGGTGCATATAATTATGAACAACCTGACCTTTTGAATTAGCCCAATCTTGCATTTTTTCTCTGATTCGATTTAGCGTTTTATGAGAAGCATTTATTGAATTCCAGGTCAAATCCATTTGAGAGCGATATCGGTGTTCCATTAAAGACAAACGAATTGATAAAGGATCAAGTCCTTTTTCAACAACTTCAGAAACCAATAAAACATTTCCGGAAGATTTACTCATTTTTCTTCCTTCAAATAAAAGATGTTCTCCATGAATCCAATGATTAACCACTTCGGTTCCGGATGAAGCATTGCTTTGAGCGCGTTCATCTTCATGATGAGGAAATCTCAAATCAATGCCACCTGTGTGAATATCAATTTTGTTACCTAAAAATTTAAGACTCATCGCACTGCATTCAATGTGCCAACCCGGATATCCTCTGCCCCAAGGAGTTTCCCAGGTTAATTGAGTTCTGTTTTCACCTGCGTGTTTCCATAATGCCCAATCCGCATGAAATTTTTTATTAGGATCTGATTTTCCTTCAAATCTGTAACCAGGTTGTAATTCATCAAGTTTATTGCCACTTAATTGTCCATAACTTGGAAATGATTTAGCATCAAAAAATACACTGCCATCTTTTCCTAGATAGGCATGATTTTTGTCAATAAGTTGTTTAATTAAAGCAATCATTAATTCAATTGATTCACTTGCCCGAGGATATTTAGATGCTGTTTGGATATTTAATAGTTTTAAATCATTATGAAATTTATCTTCATATTTTCTAGCAATTGATAAAGCGTCAAGGCTTTCAGTTTTTGCTTGAGCTAATACTCGATCTTCGGTGTCTCCTTGACCTTCATCAACACCACCTAATCCGGTGTCATCTGCCATATGCCCAACATCGGTGATGTTTTGGATTAGTTCAACTTTAAGACCCTGATATTGGGCATATCTTTTTATTAAATCTGTAAGTAGGAAAGTTCGCATATTTCCCACATGTGCATCTCGATAAACAGTTGGGCCACATGCATAAATCTTTAAAACACCAGGAGACAGGGGAGTTATTTCAACTATTTCTCGTTGTTTGGTGTCATATAACTTCATAGGATTTAGCGTAGTTGAAAACTATTAAATTGCATTAGCACTCAACTTCCTTTGCTGCTTCTGTTCTTGTATAGCGGTAATAGGCGTAATCATGATGGATTTCATAACCTAAAGACTTATAAAGACCAACTGCTGCCTCATTTGATTTAAGAACTTGCAAAACGATCTGTTTATGCCCAATTTCATAAACTGCATTACTTAAGGCATTCATTATCTTTTTACCTAAACCTTTACCTCGATAATTCTCATCTACCCAAACTGTTGTGACCATGGCTAAATTATCTGAGGCCGAAACTCTACCTGTTGCAATTATTTTATTTTCCTGATCAAGAATAGATGCAAAGCGCACAAAATTGCCACTTACTAAAAGTTCCTTACTTAATCGTGGAGCTTTTGCATCCGAATTCATCACTGTTTCTAGCCATTTAGGAGTAAGTGTTGATTCGATAACAACGTCTTTATTTTCTGATTTTTGGGTTGGTGCAATCATGTATAAAGCGTGAGCAACTTCTTGAAAATTATTTTTCGCTAATGCTTCATCAAATGCACCAGGTTTTGGAGACTGCACAATAGCTGCAGCTTTTCTTGTTTTGTACCAGCTAATTATTTTTTGTAAAGATTCATCAATAGAGTCTTCAGGTCTACCATCTAAACGGCAGGAGTTTGCTCGGGCTGATTCGTTACCAGAAAATCTTAAAACCCAGTCTCCTAATTTTTCAGTTTCCTTGGGAACCCAGGTGCTTTCGGAATCTCTTTCTAAATCAAGGGATCCAATTTCTGGTTCAATTACTTTGGCGGCAAAGATTTTGCCTGACACAATTTCTTGGATCGAATCGTCTTTTTTTCTTATCTTGATTATGCCCTCTGGCCAATCACCACTCCACGAAACTAAATGACCTAATACGTCAGTTAAATCTTGCCCAGCTAAGTGACGCACGCTTACTCGCCGACCGATATCCGATGGGCTGATTCTTAGCCTGCCGATTGCTGACATCCGAGAAAAATTGTTCCTTTCAGATACTCTTTACATGTAAATAGTAGAGATGAAGTAGTTTTGTCTTACTTTCCCGAGTAGAGGAGTCCAAGCGTGACCTACGTTATCGCCGAACCATGCATTGATATCAAAGACAAATCATGCATCGAAGAATGTCCGGTTGATTGTATTTACGAAGGTGAACGCATGCTCTACATCCAACCTGACGAATGCGTCGATTGCGGAGCCTGTGAACCTGTTTGTCCAGTTGAAGCAATTTATTACGAAGACGATGTACCAGAAAACTTTAAAGATTACTCAGCTTCAAATGCTGCATTCTTTGCCGAAATTGGTTCACCAGGCGGAGCTGCAAAATTAGGCATGACTGCAAATGATCCTGCCAACATTAAAGCAATGCCTCCAAAGTCTAAATAAGTAAAACTTGTGAGTAATCAAAAACTGGTCTACTTAGGACCACCAGGAACTTTTACTCACGCAGCAATTGATTTAATGACTGTTCCTTGGACAGGTGAAATAGTTGCAGAAAAAGAAGTTTCAGATGTTGTATTTGCAGTCGAATCAGGAAGCGCTGATGCAGGATTAGTTCCGTTAGAAAATTCTGTTGAAGGCGATGTTTTAAGTACTTTGGATGAATTAATTTTTCGTGCAGCACAATGTTTCATAAATGAAGAAATAGTTGTACCTATTTCATTTGTACTTGCAGTTCCATCTTCTACAAAAAATGCTCCTGTTACCAAAGTTTTAACACATCCTCATGCAGCTGCACAATGTAAAGAATTCTTAAAAGCAAACAAGATTGAAGTTGAATTTACTGCTTCAACAGCTGATGCTTGTCGAATTGTTGCAGAAAGAAAAGAGGCAGGTTTAGGCGCAATTGCTGCAACTAAAGGTGCTGACACTTTTGGCTTGTTTGTTAAGCAAACCAGATTAGAAGATTTTGCTGGTGGAAAAACCAGAATGGCACTAATTTCAAGAAATTTATCTTCACCAACTGGTCATGACAAAACCACTCTCGTAATCACACCTGTTGCTGATCGAAATGGTTTGTTATCAGACATTTTGACCTGTTTTGCTAAAAGAGATATTGGTCTAACTTCAATTAGCTCAAGACCTTTAAAGACTCGTTTGGGTGAATACACATTTATGGTCTCTGCTCGCGGTCACATCGGAGAACCAACTCTGCAGGCAGCAATTATGGATGTAAGTAATTTAGGAGCCGCTGTTAAAGTTTTAGGTTCATACCCAATGAATCCAGAAATTAGTTCTGCACGCGTTGGAGAATCTTTACCACCTGGAAGTGTTACTTCTGATGTGTTAAAGGAATGGGTTGAACGTTTAGTTAAAGCGGCAACTGAAGTTCCTCGCTAGTTAATTAATAAATCATGAAGATTTCAATAGTTGGCTTAGGCCTAATCGGTGGTTCCATTGCTAAAGGTTTAAAAGACAAACACCAAGTAACAGGATTTGATCCTGATAAAAACACTCAAGAGCATGCTAAAAGTTCTGGAATAAATATCGCAACAGATTTATTGAGTTGCGTTGAATCTGCAGAATTAGTAATAGTAGCTGCTCCCACAACCCAAAGTGAAGAAACTTTAAAAGAATTAAAGAAAATTAATTTTTCAGGAATTGTCACCGACATTTGTTCCGTAAAATCACCACTTTTAAAAGCAGCTGAAGGTTTAAATTATGTAGGAACTCATCCAATGGCAGGATCTAACGAAGCAGGATTTAGTAGTTCTAGTAAAGATTTATTTAGAGATGCACCTTGGGCAATTTCAGTTGTAAATCAGACAAATAAAGATGCTCTTAAAGCTGTAATAAAAATTGTGTGCGAATTAGGTGGATTTGTTGTTCCAGTAGATCCAATTGAACATGATGAATCTGTTGTGTTGAGTAGTCATTTAGCCCACGTAGTTGCATCTGCATACGCAAAAAGTGTAGGTGAATCTGAATTTGCCCAGTTAGCTCAATTATTAGCTGGTGGAAGTTTTAGAGATTTGACAAGAGTAACAACATCTCCTGCTGAAAGAACTGCAGAAATTGTTTGGCCAAACAGAAAATCATTATCAAGGGTTGTTGAAAATTTGGGCGAAAATCTAGCTAAATTGCAAAATCTACTTGATCAAGGAAGCCAAGCAGATATAGAAAAATTCCTTGCTTCAGCCAGTTCTTTAAGAACTATTTCTGATGCAACAATGGCAAAAGTAAAAAATAAGCAAGGAAATAAAGTCATTTCAAAACTAGATAATTTAGTTCCAGATTTTCTAAGGTTTGCAAAATCTAGAGTAATTGCTTCAGGATTTGAGATAACAGAAAGTGAAGTTAGTTACTTAGTTAACGAAATTTAGTTTTTGTGTAAGACGGAATTTAATCCGCCCCAACTACCAGTTCGATTTTGAGCTTCGATTGCTCCGGTTTGAGAATTTCTTCTGAAAAG
Source organism: Actinomycetota bacterium (assembly GCA_046046315.1). Lineage (GTDB taxonomy): Bacteria > Actinomycetota > Actinomycetes > S36-B12 > UBA5976 > ATZT02. The sequence continues at coordinate 7,794 of JBJOKB010000008.1, forward strand.
TAAATTATTTGCTCCTGAAAGCTCTTTTGCTTTAACGATTTTTGAATCCGGTAACAAAACTTTGGATCCAGCGGTTAAATAAAGTCCTGCTTCAATTACACAGTTATCTCCAAGACTTATTCCTAAACCTGCATTGGCGCCAATTAAACATTTCTCTCCAACACTTATAACTTCTTGGCCACCACCGGAAAGTGTTCCCATAATTGAGGCACCACCACCGATATCAGAACCATCACCAACGATCACTCCAGCAGAAATTCTTCCTTCAACCATTGAAGCACCTAAAGTTCCGGCATTGAAATTTACAAAACCTTCATGCATCACAGTTGTGCCAGCTGCAAGATGTGCACCAAGTCGAACACGATCTGCATCAGCAATGCGCACACCACTTGGAACAACATAGTCAAGCATTCGAGGAAATTTATCAACAGAAAAAATAGTTAAATGTGTTCCAGCTTTTTTAGCCAAAGCTCTAACTTGTTCAACTTTTTCTGGAAGTACTGGGCCGATAGTCGTCCAGGCAACATTATTAAGAATGGCAAAGATTCCTTCGAGATTTATTGATCTAGGTTTTACCAAGCGATGTGAAAGTAGATGCAACCTTAAATATGCATCTTCGACAGATTCTGCAGGTTTAGATAAATCTTTAATTATGGTTTTAACAACTTTTAATTCACAACCTCTAACTAAATCTTTTCTTTCATGTGAAGAAGCGTCTAGAAGTTGAATTGGGGAAGAATTTAAAGCTGGATTTGGATACCAAACATCAAGTGTTTTTTTGCCATCAACTGTGGCAATACCGATCGCGCTTGCCGCTTCAGAAATAAAACTCATGAGCCAAAACTATCTCTTAGTTGGGGTTAATGGTCACATAAGGGTTGGCCTGTTGGCACAATAGGAACGTGTTGAAAATAGATCAAGAACTTGGTGGATTAACCCTGGATCTTGTCAACATTTCAAGTGTCTCCAAGGACGAGAAGGCTATAGCCGATTTAGTTCAAGAAGCACTTAATCAATCCCAACATTTAAAAGTAACAAGAATTAATAATTCAGTAATTGCACAAACCAATTTTGGACACAACAAAAGAGTTGTTATCGCTGGTCATTTAGACACAGTTCCAGCAAATAATAATTTTCCAGGAAAAAAAACTGATAATGAAGTAATTGGGCTTGGTTCAGTTGACATGAAAAGTGGAGTCGCTGCTGGACTTAAACTTGCACACGAACTAAGGAGTGCAAAATATGACATCACCTATTTATTTTATGAAGCAGAAGAAATCGAAACAAAATTCAATGGATTAGAGCTAATCACAAAACAAGCAAAAGATTTACTTAATTGTGATTTCGCAATTTTGATGGAACCAACTAATGGAATTATTGAAGTTGGTTGCCAGGGCACTCTTCGTTTTGAAGTAAGTGCGAAAGGAACTAGATCACATTCTGCTCGTTGGTGGAATGGAGAAAATGCTATTCATGCTCTAACTCCTATATTAGAAATATTAAATTCTTATCAATCACGTGAACCATTAATTGATGGCTATAAATTCCGTGAAGGTTTACAAGCTGTAAAAATTAATGGTGGAGTTGCGGGTAATGTCGTGCCAGATGCGGTGACAATGACCATCAATCATCGTTTTGCTCCGGATACAACTCCAGCGCAGGCTGAAGAAAATATGAAAAAGTTATTTAAAGATTTCAACTTCCAATTGATTGATTCAGCTTCCGGTGCACCCACCGGATTGGATAACGAATTGATTAAAGATTTTGTATCAAAAATTGGCACAAGTATTGCACCTAAATTTGGTTGGACAGATGTAGCGAGATTTGCAGCGGCAGGAATCCCAGCAATTAATTTTGGTCCAGGAGATCCAAATTTGGCACATCATCCAAATGAAGTTGTAAAGATTAAACAGATTGAAGATGTTTTTAATTCTCTTAAAACTTGGCTATCTGCCTAGATGAAACCAGTAGAATTAGCACTTTCTGTTGAAGTAAACGCAAATCAACAAGTAGTTTTTAACAAAGTTGTTGATTGGCAGAGCCAAGGTGAATGGATGCTTGGCACGAAAGTGTGGGCCACTAAAAATAACGGTAAAGGTTTAGGCGGGGAAATAGTTGCCTGGACTGGCTTTTGGAAATTTGGTTTCAACGATCCAATGGTTATTACTAAATGGGTTGAGCCAAAAATAGTTGATGTTAAGCATTTAGGAAAAGTTGTTAAAGGCACAGGATCAATGATTGTTGAAAAAATAGATGAAAATAAATCAAGATTTATTTGGAGTGAATCAATAAATTTGCCATTTGGTTTTATTGGCAGATTTGGTTGGTTTTTTATTAAACCTTTTTTTGTGTCGGGAATTAAGTATTCCTTGAATAAATTTGCGCTCACTTTTGCACAAACAGACCCAAAGTAGACGAAGTCGTAGCCTTACGGGATAATAGAAGTATCAAACTTTAATTATTGAAAAGGTGTTTAAATGGCCGCAATGAAACCTCGTACCGGAGATGGTCCAATGGAGGTTACGAAAGAAGGTCGCGGTGTAGTGATGCGCGTTCCTCTTGAAGGTGGCGGACGTTTAGTTGTCGAAATGACAATTGAAGAAGCAAAAGAACTAGATGTGCAATTGGAAGTTCTTAAGTAATTTCTAATGTGGCCGGTAAGAAGCCGCAATAATTCCTGATCCACTCGGAATCATCACAGAAACTAATCTTGAGTCGTCTTTAACTTTATCTGAAACTATTCTCACAGCTTCATTATCTGCCGCATTGGAATCAGTAAGAATATTATGAAAAACCAAAATTCCACCAGGGCGAAGTAATCTTAAAGATTGATCAAATAAAGTCTCATATTCTAATTTGTCACCATTAATAAACATCAAGTCATAAGCATTATCAGTTAATTTATCGACCACTTCAATTGCTCGGCCAGCGATTAAGCGAATTTTTGTTGGAGCAATTCCTGCTTCCGAAAAAATTTCTTTAGCGGCTCTTTGTCTTTCTTGATCAGAATCAATTGAAGTCAAAACTCCTGCACTATTCATCCCTCTAAACAACCACAAACCCGAAACACCAGTGCCCGTGCCAATTTCAACAACGTTAGAAGCATCAATTGTTGATGCTAAAAACTTAAGAAGTGAACCAGCTCCTTGTCCAATTGGAATTAGTCCTAAATCTTTTGATTTTTCTCTAGCATTAGAAAGATGGGAGTCTTCAGGAATAAAGGTTTGAGAAAGATTCCAATCACTTCCTGATGGAGCTTGAGTCATATAAGTAATAACCTTTCCTGAGGTTTCTATCTTAATGATTTCTTTGAATAAATTAGTAGTTTTCTGGGTATTGCCCTAAGGCTTCTTCCGTGAGGGGAGATTAAGTTGTGAAGTACTAAACTTGGAAGTAATCTAAAAATATCCCGTATAGAAAGTGAAGCAAAACGTAAAAATGGTTGAAAATTCAAATTCACCAACACCAGGTTTTGGATCAGTTCCTTCTTGGGAGAGAAAAAAGAAGCGTAGTAACACTCCAATATCTGCAGTAATAGTTATTGCATTAGTTTTTGGCGGCACCGCCGGTGGCGCCTTGGGATATCTAGCAGCAGATCTGTCTAATGGTGTTTCAAACACGACATCCCAAATCACTGAAACATCAAAACCTGTTTCAATAACTCCAGCAACGGAAACAGTTTCACAAATTGTGCAAAATGTTAAGCCAAGTGTTGTTTCAATTAGAGCTGAAGGAAATTCTGGCTCAGGAACGGGATCAGGATTCGTCTTTAGAGAAGATGGTTACATTGTCACTAACAATCATGTTGCAGCTCCAGCGGTTAATGGCGGAACTTTAACTGTTTATTTAGAAGATAAAACTTCTTTCGAAGCAAAACTTGTTGGGCGAAATGCATCTTATGATTTGGCTGTTTTAAAAATAGATGCAAAAGGATTAAAACCATTAAATATTGGTGATTCAAATGCAATAAATGTAGGAGATTTAACTGTTGCTTTTGGTTCACCACTTGGTTTAACTGGAACAGTAACTTCAGGAATAGTTAGTGCTGTTAATAGACCTGTTACAGCAGGAGGCGCAGATGATCAATCATTTATTTCTGCCATTCAAACAGATGCTGCAATAAATCCAGGAAACTCTGGCGGTCCTTTAGTAAATGGTCAAGGACAAGTTATTGGTGTTAATTCAGCAATTGCCACATTAGGTAATGGAACTCAAAGCGGCAGCATTGGATTAGGCTTTGCTATTCCAATAAATCAAGCCCAAAGAATTGTCACTGAAATTATTAACACTGGGAAATCAAGTACTCCAATAGCTGGCATAAGCATTGATTCAACATATCAAGGTGTAGGAGCAAAGATTGCTGAAGTTGTAAGCGATGGTCCTGCTTCTTCTACGGATATAAAAGCTGGAGATATTGTCACTAAAATTAATGGTGAAGTTGTTGAAGATTCAACCGAATTAATTGTGTCAATTAGAAAAAATAATCCTGGCGACACAATTGTTTTGACTGTTAAAGATTCCTCTGGAAAAGAGCGAGAAGTTTCAGTTGTGCTAGGTAGTCGAGAAGAAGGCTAATTAGTTAAAAGGCCTAAGTTTTTACCGACTAATCCTTTAGGACTTTTTAGTAAAGATTTAGCCATATTTAAGATTTCAATAGCAGCTGGGGATTCTGGATTAGAAATAACAAGTGGTAAACCATCATCGCCACCTTCTCTAAGACGTACATCAAATGGCACACGAGCTAAAACTTTAATTTCTGTTCCTAATTCGTCACTAATTGCTTTTGCAACGGTGTCTCCACCGCCAGTTCCAAAAAGATTCATAACTTCACCACACTTAGGACAAGCAACGCCTGTCATATTTTCAATAACTCCTACAACTCTTTGGTGTGTTTGCTTGGCTAAAGTTCCTGCACGCACTGAAACTTCAGCAGCACTTACTTGTGGAGTTGTGACCACAATTATTTCTGATTTTGGAACAAGTTGAGCAACACTAATTGCAACATCTCCTGTACCTGGTGGTAAATCAAGAAGTAGAACATCTAAATCACCCCACCAAACATCAGTCATAAATTGTTCTACTGCTTTATGAAGCATTGGTCCACGAAAAGCTATTGGTTGAGTAACTCCACCTGGTTTGAAAGCCAACATCGAAATAATTCTTACCCCGTGAGCAATTTGAGGCATGATCATTCCTTCAACAACTGTTGGTGCATTTTTCACACCCATAATTCGAGGAATTGAGTGACCGTAAATATCTGCATCAAGAATTCCAACAGACAAACCGAGTTCAGCAAATGCAATTCCCAGATTTGCTGTTAAAGATGATTTACCAACCCCACCTTTTCCTGAAGCAACAGCGTAAATTCGTGTCAAATTCTTTTCTGCAGAAAAAGGATTTTCTTTTAGTGGACCGCGAAGAAGCTCTTTAAGTTTCTTTCGTTGATCGTCATTCATTACATCTAATACAACTTTTACTTGGGCAGAATTATCTAATTCAAGAACAGCATTGGTTACTCGATTGATGATTTCTTCTTTTAAAGGACAGCCTGAAACAGTTAAATAAATTTCAACCAAAACATTTTGTCCAGTAACTTCAACGTTTTTAACCATACTAATTTCAGTAATTGAACGACGAATTTCCGGATCTTGCACAGTTGCTAAAGCGGTCAAAACCGCTTCTTTATTTAGAGCCACAGGTGTTATTTATCTTTTTTGTCTTGGTTGGCTTGAATTTCTTCAATCAAGTCTCGTAATTCATTTTTGATGTAATCACGTGTTGCTACATCGTTTAAAGCGATACGTAAATCTGCAAGTTCACGGGCAAGGAATTCAGTGTCAGCCAGGAGTCGATTTGCCTGATTGCGATCTTGAGCACCTTGCACACGATCACGGTCGGCTTGTCTATTTTGTGCAAGCAAAATTAAAGGAGCAGCATAAGAGGCTTGCAGAGATAGCATCAAAGTTAAAGCTAAGAATGGCCATGGATCAACTCTGTATTGAAGTGGTCCAATTGTGTTCCATAAAACCCAGCCCGCAACAAAAATAGTCATTAACGCAATAAAGCGCCATGAGCCAATTTGCCTAGCAACTCTTTCGCTAACTAAACCAAATCTTTCAGAGTCATATCGATTTCTTAATTGCAAGCCTCTGCTTCTTGGTTGATCAAGACGTGAAGTTTTAATTTTTTTCATCGTCTCACCTCAACTTCATCTTGATCTCGCCAATCATCAGGAAGCATGTGATCAATTACGTCATCAACTGTTACGGCGCCAAGTAAACGATTTTCTGCGTCAACTACTGGTAAAGCAACAAGATTATAAGTTGCAAAATATTTAGTAACTAAAGCTAAAGCCGTATTTGGACCAACAGGTTTTAACTCAGAATCAATAACACTTGAAACAAGTGTTCCTGGAGATTCTCTTAAAAGTCTTTGCATATGAGCTACACCTAAATATTTTCCAGTGGGAGTATCAAGTGGTGGTCTTACAACGTAAACCTGGCTTGCCAAAGATGGTGGCAATTCTGGGTTTCGAATACTTGCCAAAGCTTCAGCAACAGTTGCATCGGGTGTTAATACAACTGGTTCTGTGGTCATCATTCCACCAGCTGTGTAATCACCATAAGTTAAAAGTCGGCGAAGGTCATCAGCTTCTTCTGGTTCCATTAATTCCAGATACTCTTCAGCTTTTTGTGGTGGTAATTCTTTAAGTAAATCTGCGGCATCATCTGGTGCCATTTCTTCAATAACATCAGCAGCTCTTTCAATTTCAAGTTTGCCAACAATTGCCACACGAGTTTCTTCACTCATTTCCTCTAATACATCAGCGAGTCTTTCGTCACCAAGTTTAGAAACAACTTCAACTTGTTTTTCAATTTCTAGATCAGCAATATAAGTTGCAATATCTGGTGCTCTCATGTCATTTAGTGAAGTCAATAAATTGTCAAAAGGTTTTCCTTGCACCTGCAAAGTTAAACCGTCAACTTCACTCCAGTCAGCAAAGAATTTTTCACCACGTTTTGTAAAACCTGAACCTGCACGGCGTAAATAAAGTTTTGTTATGTGCCAATCTGCACCTGGTCTTGATTGTTCCATTGCAATATCAAGCAAGGTAATCTCTTCACCAGTATTTTTCATTTTCATTTTGCGATCTAATAATTCGCCAACAACTCGAGATTCAGATTCTCTTTGTTCGAATCGACGCATATTGACAACACCTGTCGAAATAATTTGTCGTGCATCAAAATCTGTAACTCTTGACATTGGTAAAAACACAAGACGGCGTTGTGGAACTTCAACTAATAAACCAATAATTCTTGGAGGATTATTACCTTGTCTTAAATGGACAACGGTGTCACGCACTTTGCCCAGCTGATCGCCTTGCGGATCGAATACAGCTGTGCCAGTGAGGCGGGAGATGAAGATACGGTCAGACACATGGAAATGTTACTCCTGGGACGTGATTGACTAACAACTCATATGAAATCCACGAAAGCAAACAGCAAATTTTCCGTGGATTTCGTAATTCTGGCTATTGCGATATTGGCAATATCAACATCAGGTCCACTAATCACTGTGACTGCTGCCCCTGCAATTGCTATCGCATTTTGGAGATGTTTTCTAGGTGCAATTGCAACTACTCCATTTGCATTTAGAAATGGACTTAAGAACCTTAATAAAAAAACTGTGACAACTTCTTTGAGTGCAGGAATTCTTTTAGGAATTCACTTTGCGGTTTGGATTCCAAGCTTAAGATTTACCACCGTTGCTGCATCCACTGCAATGGTGGCAACGCAACCGGTATGGGCAGCTTTATTTGCAAAATTAAGAGGAGAAAATTTTCCTAATAAAGTTTGGTTTGGAATTTTTGTGGCACTCTTAGGTGCAGTTTTATTAACAGGAATTGATATTTCTTTGGACCGAAGAGCAGTCATTGGAGATTTACTAGCACTTCTTGGTGCTATTTTTGCAGCACTTTATGTAACAGTTGGATCTAGTGCTCGAAGTAAATTAACAACAGCGCAATACACAGTTATTGCATATTTTGCTGCTGCAATTGCATTGTTTGTATTAGCAATAATTACTGGAATTAATTTAAGTGGATTTAGTAGGCAAGCCTGGTTTTACATTTTGCTGCTAACCCTACTTGCCCAAATATTAGGTCACACACTTTTTAATATCACTTTAAGATCATTATCTGCAACAGTTGTGAGCATGGGAATTTTATTTGAGATGCCAGGTTCGACAATAATTGCCGCATTAGCAATTGGACAAGTTCCTCCTTGGCAAACGCTGCCCGCAATAGTTTTGTTAATGATGGGGATGTTTTTTGTTGTGACTGGGTATAAAACTAAATAGTTTTTAAAAAGGTATCAAGTTCGATTGCAGTTTTATCAGGTAATTCTCTAGCAGGAGAATGTGCTGCACCATTTATTTCGATGTAGGTTGCATTTAAAGTTTGGGCCATTTCAATTTGTTGATTTTTAGGCCATGCATCGTCATTTTCACCCCTAATTACCAAGATAGGCAATTTATGTTGGCTTAAAGTTTGCTTTAATTTTTCTGTTACATTTTCTACTTTCATTAATAACTCGGACATGACTTTTAAGGACAAAGGATTGGTATTCAGCCATCTTTGTTTGCGCCATTTTCTAACAGGTTTAGAAAAACTTTGTTTTCTTAAAATTGTTAATGTAACTGTTTTTACAAACCAGATAAAAGCCAAACTTCTTCCTTTTTCAACTGCTTGAACTAAAGCTGGAAGCCCGCCCCAATTTTCTTTAGGTAAAGGTCCAGGACCACTACAAACTAAAGTCACAGATGCAAAAGAGTTTGGCGATTTACTTGCAGCATATTGCGAAACTATTCCGCCAAAAGAGTGGCCGACTAAATGTATTGGTTCAGAAAAACCATTTGCAATATCAATTAAGTCTTGAGCAAATGAATCTAAAGAAAAGTCTTCAACATTATTTGAGCCATAACTTGCAGGTTGTCCATGTTGATCAATCGAATAACAATGCCATCCCAGTGAAGACAAAGTTGGCATTACTGCCACAAAATCTTCCCGGCTACCACTCCATCCTGGAACAAAAACAATGGTTCCAGCATGGATTGATTCAGGTTCGGAAACTAATGCACCAATAACATTTTTAGAAGTGTTTAAGGTTTCTGTTCTAATTCCAGCAGGATTTACTAACAACTGCTCTTGCATGTTGTTAACCGGCAAAACCAACTCTTCGTTGTTCAGATGCTCCGATTTCAACAAAAGCTAAACTTTCTCCGGGAATTAATATTTTCTTTCCCTTGTCATCAATCAAAGATAAAAGGGTCTTATTTTTTACGGCTGATTCAACTTCTTTGGTGATCTGGTCTGCGGTTGCTGCTGTTTCAAAAACGATTTCACGAGCAGTGTTTTGAACGCCTATACGAACTTCCATTACCTCAGGGCTCCTCGTTAATTTTCTTGTTCTTCTAAGACTATTGCCACAATGAGGCTTTCGCATCCTCCCGGCCATTTCCAAGTGCTTGGCAATCGGAGTAATCTCTTGTCTACTAAAAGTACCGAAAGGCATGTGCCCTAGATGAGCGGTTCAATCAAGCAATCAGCTGATGCTCCATTAAAAGTTTCACAATTAGAAGCAGACATCAAGTCAGGAAAAATTGACACAGTAGTTGTAGGCGTAACTGACATGCAAGGTCGTTTGCAAGGCAAACGAGTTCATGCACCATTCTTTTTAAAAGACACCATGGGTCATGGCACTGAAGGTTGTAACTATTTACTAGCTGTTGATGTTGATATGAACACAGTTGGTGGATATGCGATGTCTTCTTGGGATTCAGGTTATGGCGACATGGTTATGGGACCAGACTTTGACACTTTGAGATACATTCCTTGGCTTCCAGGAACAGCAATGGTTTTAGCTGATTTAAAGAAATTAGATGACACAGATGTTTATGCATCACCACGCCAAATATTAATTAAGCAAATAAATAGATTAAAGGAAATGAAATTAGTTCCTTACGTTGGAACTGAATTAGAGTTCATTGTTTTTAAAGACACTTTTGAAGAAGCATGGGATAAGGGTTATCAAAATCTAATTCCTGCAAATCAATATAACGTTGACTATTCACTTCTTGGCACAACCAGAGTTGAAGGTTTATTACGAGCAATACGTTTAGGAATGGACGGCGCTGGTTTAGAAGTTGAATCAGCCAAAGGTGAATGCAATCTTGGTCAACATGAAATTGCTTTCAGATTCAAAGATGCGCTAACAACCGCAGATAATCACGTTATTTATAAATTAGGTTCCAAAGAGATCGCTTCTGCTCAAGGAATGTCATTAACGTTCATGGCGAAATTTAATGAACGTGAAGGAAATTCATGCCACATTCATTTATCCGTGAGAAGTGAAAATGATGAACCAGTTATGTCTGATGCAAAAGATCCTCAAGGTTTAAGCGCATTAGGTAAATCATTTATTGCAGGGCAATTGAAATATATGCGCGAAATGACTTTATTTTTTGCACCAAACATCAATTCTTATAAACGATATGTTGAAGGTTCATTTGCTCCAACTGCTATGAAATGGGGTAGAGATAACAGAACTTGTGCAATTCGTTTGGTTGGTTCTGGTCATTCACTTCGTTTTGAAAACAGAGTTCCAGGTGGAGATGTAAATCCATACTTGGCAGAAGCTGCCATGATTGCTGCGGGAATTGCGGGAATTGAAGAAAATCTTGTTTTGGAACCAGCATTTGAAGGCAATGCATATGTTTCAGATGCAATCAGGGTTCCTTCCACTTTGGCAAAAGCAACAGAACTTTGGGAAAAGAGCGATTTTGTAACAAAAGTATTTGGTAGCGAAGTTAAAGCTCACTACTTAAATATGGCTAAAATTGAACTTGCCTCATTCGATAAAAGCATTACTGATTGGGAAAGATTCCGCAGTTTCGAAAGAATGTAAGAATCAAGTTTTATCTAAAAGGGAGTTAAATTAAATTGACCGCGCTTCATGACGTAATTTCACCTGTAACAGAAAAGAAAATCACTGCTGTTCCAGCTTTGAGTGCTGAGGAAACAGTTGCGGCTATTACTAAAGCACAAAAAGCTTTCGAAACTTGGAAAAAGGTAACTCCTGGAGATCGCGCAAAATTACTAAGAAATTTTGCCACCGTTGTAGAGAAAAATATTGAAGTGTTAGCAAAATTAGAAGTTGAAAACGCTGGTCACACAATTGGAAATGCTCGTTGGGAAGCCAACAATGTCGTAAACGTTTTGAACTATTACGCAGGTGCCCCAGAAAGATTGTTTGGCCGACAAATTCCTGTTCCTGGTGGAGTCGACATAACTTTTAGAGAACCAATTGGTGTGGTGGGAATTATTGTTCCTTGGAATTTTCCAATGCCAATTGCCGGATGGGGATTTGGTCCGGCACTAGCTGCTGGTTGCACAGTGGTTTTAAAACCAGCAGAAGTTACACCTTTGACTGCTATGAAATTAGCTGAACTTGCACTTGAAGCAGGAATTCCAGAAAACGTATTCCAGGTGTTAACAGGTTCAGGTCGCATAGTGGGAGAAACCATTGTGCAAGATCCTCGAGTTAGAAAAATTGTTTTCACCGGTTCAACTGAAATTGGCACACAAATTATGGCTAAATGTGCGCCTAATGTAAAAAGAGTTACATTGGAATTAGGTGGAAAATCAGCCAACGTCATATTTGCGGATTCAGATTTAGAAAAAGCAGCAGCAAGTGCACCTGGTGCAGTTTTTGATAATGCTGGCCAAGATTGCTGTGCACGTTCCAGAATTCTTATTGAAAAGAAAGCATTCGATAAATTCATGCCACTTTTAGAACAAGCTGTTAAATCTTTTAAGTGTGCTGATCCAAGTCTTGATTCCACAGAAATGGGACCACTAATTACTGCTGCGCACAGAGACAAAGTTGCTTCATACGTTGAAGAGTCCCTTGTTGCTTTTAGGGGAACTGCTCCAAGTGGTGCTGGTTTTTGGTTTCCACCAACTGTTATGCACATAACTGATCGAAAACATAAGAGTTTGACTGAAGAAATTTTTGGACCTGTGGTTTCTGTTGTAACTTTTGAAGATGAAGCAGACGCCATTGCTTTAGCTAATGATTCAGAATTTGGATTAAGCGGATCAATCTGGACTAACAATGGCGCCAAAGCATTAAGAGTTTCTAGAGGAATTGAAAGTGGAAACTTATCTGTTAACTCTCATTCATCAGTTAGATATTGGACTCCATTTGGTGGATTCAAAAAATCAGGTTTGGGACGTGAGTTAGGTCCAGATGCACTAAACGCGTTTACCGAAGAAAAGAACGTATTTATTAATACAGATATATAAGGAGAAAATATCTTGAAAAGATTAGAAGGCAGAGTTGCCACCATTACTGGTGGAGGATCTGGTTTAGGAAAAGCAACCGCTATTCGATTCGCTTCTGAAGGTGCTCATGTAGTTATTGCTGATATGGATGAAAAAAATGGCCAAGCAGTAGCAAGTGAAGTTAATGGAACTTTCATTAAATGTAACGTCACCGATAAAGCAAGTGTCGACAATATGTTTGCCGAAACTTTTAAAAAATACGGCAAAATTGATATCGCATTTAATAACGCAGGTATTTCTCCACCTGAAGATGATTCAATTTTAACAACCGAAATTGAAGCTTGGGACAAAGTTCAATTGGTGAATTTAACTTCTGTTTATTTGTGCTGCAAAGCAGTATTGCCATACATGTTGGAAGCCAAAAAAGGTTCCATCATTAATACCGCTTCATTTGTGGCAACACTTGCTGCTGCAACTTCCCAAATTTCTTACACCGCTTCAAAAGGTGGTGTGTTAGCAATGACACGTGAACTTGGTGTGCAATTTGCTCGCGAGGGAGTTCGCGTTAACGCTTTATCTCCGGGACCAGTTAACACTCCACTTTTGCAAGAACTTTTTGCTAAAGATAAAGAAAGAGCTCAACGTCGCTTAGTTCACATTCCAATGGGACGTTTTGGTGAAGCACACGAAATTGCTGCAGCTGTGGCATTTCTTGCCAGTGATGATTCATCATTTATCACTGCATCAAATTTCTTAGTTGATGGTGGAATTACTGGAGCTTACGTAACACCACTGTAAAGAGAAATTAAAAAGCTGATAAGTGCTTATCGATTATTCTGATAAGCACTTGCTGCTTTTATGAGGGCATTAAACAATCTTTTATCCTCACTCATTTCAGGATGCCATTGCACGCCCAAATGAAATTTTTTACTTGGATCTTCTAAAACTTCAATCGTTTCATCTTCTGCCCAACCGGTGATGGTTAATGAACCTGGATTTTCAACAGCTTGATGATGAGAAGAATTAACTACCATTTCAGTTCCTAAAATGGAAGCAACAAGAGAATCTGGTTTAAATCTTGCTCCATGGTGAGAAAATTTTGCAGGAGCTGGTCTGTGATCTAGTTTTGTTACATCAGGTAAATGTTGAATTAAAGATCCACCTTCAGCAACAGCCATAATTTGTAATCCTCGACAGATTCCCAAAATTGGTAAACCAATTTCTTTGGCACTTTTATAAAGACTTACTTCACCTGCATCACGATTTTCACGAGGTTTGTCTGCAGTTTCATGAGGATTTTGTTTATATAAACGTGCATCAACATCTGCACCACCGGCAATTATTAATCCATCTAAATTATTTACAACATGTCCACCATTTTGATCAGGTGGAAGAATTACAGCTCTGCCGCCTGCATTAGTTACTGAACTTACGTATTCAAAAGGTAAAACCGCTGCGGTGATGTCCCAAGCACCCCACTTGGCGGGTTCGACGTAACAAGAAATCCCGATTACAGGTGCACTCATAAAGAAGAGTCTGGCAGGTAGTTGGCTAGGGGTGAGTTATTGGGGAAAAAGGCTATATCTATGACCCAAGTGGTGAGCGTGAATCGTGAGGCTCATAGACTCGTGATTCGGTTATTCAAAAAGCTGACGTTAAGAGAGGTATGGCAAAAGACGGCGCCATTGAGCTTGAAGGCACCATTGCTGAAACTCTTCCCAACGCAATGTTTCGGGTAGAGCTAGACAACGGCCATAAAGTTCTCGCACACATCAGCGGCAAAATGAGAATGCATTACATCAGAATTTTGCCTGACGATCGCGTAATCGTGGAGTTATCTCCTTACGATTTAACACGTGGTCGGATTGTTTACCGCTACAAGTAAACCAATTACGAAAAAAAGGAAAGTATGAAAGTACAACCAAGTGTTAAGAAGATTTGCGATAAGTGCAAAGTTATTCGCAGACACAAACGCGTAATGGTTATTTGTGAAAATCCAAGACACAAACAACGTCAAGGATAATTTCACAAACAATTTGTAGTAACCAATTACGGTTATCCGTCACCTCAAATTAAATCTTGCCGATTTAAATAGAGAACGACACCTTTGGTCATCAGAAGCCAAAGACTTACCCAGGGCGGGTAAGACCGATAACACGTAACAAGACTTCTGACTTATTAGAAAAGGAAAACCGCCCAATATGGCACGTTTAGCTGGAGTTGATCTTCCTCGCGACAAGCGCGTTGAAGTTGCTCTTACCTACATTTATGGAATTGGTAAAACCCGTTCCAACCAAATGCTTGCAGCAGCAGGTGTTAATCCAAATACACGAGTAAAAGATTTAGATGAACCATCACTAAATAAACTTCGTGAATACATTGACCAAAACTTTAAAATCGAAGGTGATCTGCGTCGTGAAGTTTCTGCAGACATCAGAAGAAAAGTAGAAATTGGTTCATACCAAGGTGTTCGTCATCGTCGTGGACTTCCAGTTCGTGGACAAAGAACTCACACCAACGCAAGAACTCGTAAAGGTCCGCGCAAAACCGTTGCCGGCAAAAAGATTGCAGTGAAGTAGAGGATTTGGACAATGGCTGAAAAAGAAAAAGAAAAGAAAGCTAAACCTTCAGGTCCTAAGAAGGTTAGAAAGAAAGTTAAGAAAAATGTGGCACATGGTCAAGCACACATTAAATCAACTTTCAACAACACAATTGTTTCAATCACAGATTTAACTGGTGCAGTTATTTCTTCATCTTCAAGTGGTCAAGTTGGATTTAAAGGTTCACGTAAATCAACACCATTTGCTGCTCAACTAGCTGCAGAAGATGCCGCTAAAAAAGCAATGGAACACGGACTTAAAAAAGTTGACGTGTTTGTTAAAGGCCCAGGATCAGGTCGCGAAACAGCAATCAGATCTTTACAAGCCTCTGGTCTTGAAGTTGGTCAAATTCAAGATGTCACCGCAGTTCCTTTCAACGGTGTGCGTTCCCGCAAACGCCGTCGCGTCTAATTAACTTTTAACAAACAAGGAGAAAAGAAAACTTATGGCACGTTATACAGGGGCAGATTGCAAGAGATGCCGTCGCGAAAAAGTAAAACTTTACTTAAAAGGTTCCAAGTGTGACTCACCAAAGTGTCCAATGGAATCTCGTCCATTCCCACCAGGACAACATGGTAGAAACCGTGGCAAAGAATCTGAATACTCATTACAGAAACGTGAAAAGCAAAAAGCTGCACGTATCTATGGCGTATTAGAAAGACAATTCCGTAACTATTACGAAGAAGCATCAAGAAGAACCGGTAAAACAGGTGAAAATCTTCTTGAAATGTTGGAACGTCGTTTAGATAACGTCGTTTATCGCGCAGGATTTGCTAAGAGTCGTGACATGGCAAGACAAGTTGTTCGCCACGGTCACATCTTGGTTAATGGTAAGAAATTAAATATTCCTTCTTACCAAGTTTCACCAACAGACATCATCGAAGTTCGTCCCGAATCACGCGAATTAACACCATTCGTTGTGGCACGTGCCGAATCAGGTGAAAAGCCAATTCCAGCATGGTTAGACGTAGCACCACACACCATGCGAATTTTGGTAACTGCAACACCATTGCGATCACAAATCGACACAGCTGTTCAAGAACAGTTGATCGTTGAGTTGTACTCCAAGTAATAAAGCAATTCCCCAACTAAGTCATCAAATATAGGTTGACTGAGAGGCAGTAAAAATGTTAAT
>JBJOKB010000010.1:0-5355 GCA_046046315.1 Actinomycetota bacterium
CTGAGTCTTTTGATTGCGTCATTTTGGGTGGCGGTCACAATGGTTTAACCAGTGCTGCTTATTTGGCAATAGCCAATAAATCAGTTTTAGTTTTGGAAGCACTTGAGGAAACTGGTGGTGCAGCAGTTTCTGTTAAACCTTTTAAAGGTTTAGAGGCAAATCTTTCTCGTTATTCATATTTGGTATCACTTCTTCCCCAACAAATTATTGATGAATTAGATCTAGATTTGAATTTAATTTCTCGATCTGTTGGCTCTTACACTCCTGTAAATTCAGATGGGGAAAACAAAGGATTACTGGTTGAAAGAACATGGGGAGAAAAAACCAAGAAATCTTTTGAATCTGTCACCGGTTCGACTGAAGAATTTGAAACTTGGATCGACTTTTATTCCCGAATCGAAAAAGCGGCACAAGTAATTGCTCCAACTCTTCTAAATCCTTTAATCAGTAAAGATGATTTAAAGAAATTAGTGATTCAAGAAACAAATCAAGAAACCTACGATTGGCTTTTCACTATTCCAATCACTGAGACTGTGGAAAAACTATTCAAAAATGATGTTGTGCGAGGTGTGGTATTAACCGATGCTTTGATTGGAACTTTTACCGATGGAAGAGATCAAGACTTATTGGGCAATAGATGTTTTCTATATCACTTAATTGGAAATGGAAATGGTGAATGGAAAGTTCCGCAAGGTGGAATGGGACAGGTAAGTAAAGCTTTAGCACAAAAAGCAATCTCTCATGGTGCCCAAATCAGAACAAATTCCAAAGTAGTAAAAGTTGAATCTGATGGAAAAAATGCCCAAGTAAGCTATCTCGACAAAACAGGAAATTCCCATGTTGTTCAAGCAAAGACTGTCTTAAGTAATTTAGCGCCAAATTTATTAAATAAATTACTTGGCAACAATGACAATTCAAAAACTGAAGGATGCCAAGTTAAAATTAATATGCTGTTGACCAGACTTCCAAAACTTAAATCGGGTGAAGATCCAACTTTAGCTTTTAGAGGAACTTTGCATGTAGATGAAAAATTAACTCAACTAGATAAGTCCTATGAAGAAGCAAGAACTGGGCAAATTCCCACCACTCTACCCTCAGAAATTTACTGCCATACTTTGACAGATGATTCAATTCTTTCTCAAGAGTTAAAAGATAAGGGTTATCAAACAATCACCCTTTTTGGATTAAATACCCCAGCTTTACTGTTTGATAAAAATAACGATGAGGCTCGAGAAAAAGTGAAGGACTTATATTTAGCAGGGCTAAATAATTATTTCACTGAAAGAATCGAGGATTGTTTAGCACAAGATATTGATGGAAATTTATGCATTGAAGTTAAGACTCCCCTAGATGTTGAAGAATCTGTATTTCTACCTCGCGGAAATATTTTTCACAAAGAATTACAATGGCCATTTGCTGAAACAGCAAGAGAGATTGGCAAATGGGGCGTGGAGACTGACATCGCCAATATTTTCATCTGCGGAGCAGGTGCAAAACGAGGCGGAGGCGTTAGTGGAATTCCAGGAAGAAACGCAGCTCAAGCAGCTTTAATGACAGGACTTATTTAAAGCTTGTAATCTCCAGTAGTTGTAAGGCAGCGGAGTTAAGAAACCCACAAGCAACATGATTGGTAAAGCCCACCAAACCAACATTGCACCACCAGTTAATAAAACATCAGTCACATTCATTGCTACTTCCATTGAGATCATGGAAATTAAACTCATGCCAATTGCGGTTTTGAAAGCAAGGTTTAGTGCCATTTGTCTAGACAAAATAAAAGTTTCAAGCATGATCGAAGTTATAAGTCCATTTATTATTGCCAAAATCATTATGCCTAACATTGGAAAGGCTATTTTTGTTATTTGAAAAAAGGCAATAGTTCCAAAATCGCCAATCGAACAGCCAATTAAACACCACAGAGTATTTTTTGATGCTTGAGTCCAAGTGCCTTTAACATTCCAGGCGATATTCAAAGTCATTGTGCTCATGACTTAAATACTACTCTTTATTTCTAAATCATCCAGCTTTCTGAGGAATCGTATTCAGCTTTAGTGACTAATTTTTGATCAGCACCAACAACAACTGTGTCAGGTGCCACACTTTTTGTTACAACTGCATTTGCTCCGACAATTGCGTTTTTACCAATTGTTATATTTCCTAAAATTTTGGCACCTGCTCCTACTAAAACACCATCTTCAACCGTTGGATGTCTTTTGCCTTTACTTAAAGATCTTCCCCCAAGTGTCACTCCGTGATAAAACATCACATCATCACCAATTACTGCAGTTTCGCCAATCACTACACCCATACCGTGATCAATAAAAAATCTTCTACCAATTTTGGCACCAGGATGAATTTCAATACCCGTTAGAAAGCGATGGTAATGAGACATCATTCGAGCAATTAAATAGAGTTTTTTATTCCATACCCAATGAGTCACTCGATGTAACCAAATGGCATGCAAACCAGGAGAAGTAAGCACTAACTCTAATTTAGATTTAGGTGCTGGATCTCTTTTTAAAGCTGCGTTAATGTCTTCGCGAAATCTAATCATTGTTGCATTAAGTCTTGGTAAAGAACTGTTGATAAGTATCTTTCACCAAATGAAGGAACAATAACTACGATAATTTTTCCGTCAAATTCTGGACGCTTTGCAACTTGTGAAGCTGCCCAAAGTGCTGCTCCAGAGGAAATACCTGCAAGAATTCCTTCTTCTGCTCCAGCTCTTCTGGCATATTTAATTGCTTCCTCGTTTGGTGCATCCAAAACTTCATCATAAACATTCTTATCCAAAATATCTGGAACAAAGTTTGGACCAATTCCTTGTAAAGGATGACCTGCTGGGGTTCCACCATTAAGAATTGGAGATGCTGCTGGCTCAACTGCAAATATTTTTATATTTGGATTCTTTTGCTTTAATACTTGCCCAACACCTGTGATGGTTCCACCGGTTCCAATTCCTGCCACTACGGCAGCAACTTTTCCATCTGTGTCATTCCAAATTTCAAGTGCTGTTGTTTTTCTGTGAATTTCTGGATTTGCAGGGTTTGCAAACTGTCTAACTAAAAGCGCTCCTTCTTTGCTGCCAATTTCTTCAGCTTTGGCAACCGCGCCTTTCATTCCTTCTGCTCCAGGGGTTAAAACTAGTTGTGCACCATAAGCTCTAATTAAAGTTCTACGTTCTTTACTTACAGAATCAGGCATTGTCAAAATAACTTTGTATCCTCGCGCTGCGCCTACCATTGCTAATGCCACACCAGTGTTACCCGAAGTAGCTTCAACAATCGAACCACCTGGTTTTAATTTTCCAGATTTTTCGGCATCATCAATCATTGCAATACCGATTCGATCTTTTACTGTTGATGAAGGATTATAAAATTCTAATTTTGCATAAACTTGAGCTTTTGCTCCATCAGTTATGCGATTGATTCTTACCAATGGGGTGTTTCCAACAACTTGAGTGATGTTGTCGTAAGTCTTCATCTGGTGTTTCTCCTAATTAAGTATTTTGTTGAGCATTGACTTCAATTTTATGGGTATATTTTGTGGTTCGCGACCCGACTAAATTAACTGCAAAGACTTTGCAACTACCACATCTTGACCTTTTTTACCCACCAAATGTGCGCTATTTTCTTAACTGAAGGAGAATATAACTATGAATCATTGGTTTCTAATTGCATCAGTTTTGGTGCTATCCAGTGCTTTTGGGTTATTCCTACATTTCACAAGGGGTAAATTAATTCACAAATATTCAAATGAATTCTCTTTTGATAATTTAAACATTGATAAACAACAAGGCAAAAAAGCCACAATTTTGCAATTTAAAACGGAATATTGCTCAATTTGTCCAGGAGTTAAAAGGCAAATTAGTGAATTAATAAAGAATGATGATGGAATTAATTTCTATGAAATAGACGCCGTTGAGCAAATTGATCTTGCTAAAAAACTTCATGTCAAAAGTTCACCCACCGTCCTATTCTTCAACGAAGAAGGATTAGAAGAAGGCCGAATTATTGGCGCCCCCAAAAAAGATGAATTAAGAAATACTCTCGAAAAAATCACAACAATCAAAATGGAGATAACAAATGCAAATTGATGCTAGAGGTCCAAGATTTGGTGCAGCAATCACACTTGTAGTTCTAATTCTTGTCATTTATTTTGACAGTGCTCTTCTGTTGGCAATTCAAACTTTAGTTTGGGCGATTGGTGCATTTTTTGGTCCTCATAAAAGCCCATATGGATATATTTTCAAAACTTTAGTGAAACCGCGATTAAAAAGTGTGGGCGAATTAGAAAATGTGAAGCCACCCCAATTTGCTCAATTCGTTGGTTTCTTATTCGGAGTCGTAGGACTAATTGGTGTAGCAATTGGCAGTTCAACAGTGTTCTTAATTGCCACAGCTTTTGCATTAGCTGCCGCATTTCTAAACGCTGTGTTTAATTTCTGCCTAGGTTGCGAGATGTATTTGCTTTTGGTGAGAGCAAGACTTATTAAATAGGTTATCTATTTTTTAGGTACCCTTGAGAAATTTTACGTAATTTTTCATGAGTACCACCATACACAGTTTTGTTTGGTAGATATTTCTTTTCTACCATTGAAACAAATGTGTAATTGGGATCAACAACATTTCCAACAGGTGCAGTACCAATTTGGCTAATTAGTTGTAAAGCATCAAGAGTATCCATTTTGCTATCTTGTGCTACCCATGTCACTAAATCATGTTGACTAATTCTGTAGGCATCTTCTAAAGGTCTAGTAGATCCTGTACTCATAATTGCTAAATCATTTTCAATACGTGGCCAAGCAGTCCCTTGATTTTTAATGAGATCAACCACAACAACCGTGTTCATCGCTGATTCAACTGCTGTTCCAATTACTTCACCTTGACCTTGGCGGCAATGACCATCACCAATTGCTAGAAGTGCACCTTCATGATTGACACCAAAGTAAGCAGTTGTGCCTGCTCTTAGTTCAGGTGTATCCATATTTCCACCATGAGCATCAGGAGTAATTGTTGCTCGTGCTTCAAATCCACCAGGAGCTACACCAACTGTGCCATGCATTGGATCTAATGGCATTGAAACTGAATAATTCCCTTTTGTTGAGTTATAAGTGACAGTTCTATTTTTCTTATCAACGTCGTAGCGCCAAACTCTTTCTTCTAACGCATCGTGCAACATGGCAGTTTGATGAGTTGTAGTTAGTGCACCAAAGTGTGGAAATGTACTAGAAACCGCCCAATCTCTTGCAGGTTCGATTTCAATGAAATGTACGGCCAACGTATCACCAGGCATTGCGCCTTCAACATAAATTGGACCAGATACCGGATTTAAATATGGAAAAATACAAACTTG
>JBJOKB010000027.1:0-3422 GCA_046046315.1 Actinomycetota bacterium
CAAAGGCAAAGGTAAATGGAGTAATTATCTCAGAGGAGAACGTGCCTATATTGTTTTGAGCTTGGTTGCTAAATCAGCTCTTGCATGGCAAATCTTTTCTGGAACTTTAATTCCTGCATAAGCACAAATAAAACTGCACTCCTAAGTTTTTCGGGAGTGCAGTTTTTTAATTGATAATTTTTCTTAATGCTGTTAATGCCCAAAGAATTGCAATAACATCTATAAATTCTTGAGCGATAGCTCCTTGGGAGGCATTAAAATAACCGATTGCACCTAATGTCATTGCTACAAAAGATAAACCCATTCCAACACCTGCTGCTTGCAATGCCTTTTTTCTGGAAAATTTAGCGATTGTGATTGCTTGAGTTAATCGATCAATTGAGTCATCCACAATTACAATGTCTGCTGCTTCACTTGCTGCAGTTGCTCCTCTTGCGCCCATAGCAACTCCCACATGTGCTGCTGCCAGCACTGGAGCATCATTTATTCCATCTCCTACAGCAATGACAGTTCCATTTGAAGATTTCATCTCCTTTAAAACAACATCCATTTTTTCTTGTGGTTTTGCTGAAGCATAAATTTCATCTATTCCTAAATAGCTTCCCACATTTTGAGCAGTCTCAATTTTGTCTCCAGTTACCATAAGAATTCTCTTAACTCCTGAATTCTTTAAGTCAATAATCATTTGTTTTGCTTCTTCTCTAATTGGATCATCTAATCCAAGTGCGCCTATTAATTCACCATTTTCAAACACACCAACTGAAAGTGGAGTTGAAATTGAATACCAATCTGGATTCTTTTGCCTAATTTGGCCTACCGCGATTTTTCTTCCATCAACAATTCCCGAAATTCCAGTGCCGTGCTCTTCTACAACATCATGGGCGGCAAGTAAATTAATTTCTTTTTCTCTTGCTCCAGAAACAATGGCTCTGGCAACTACATGATTGGAATATTGATCAAGTGATGCGGCTAACTGCAAAACTCTTAAATGGTCTAAACCTGGTTTGGATTGAATTTCACTAATGGCAGGACCACCATGAGTAAGAGTTCCGGTTTTATCCAATAAAACAACTTCTGCTCTTGCAAGTTGTTCGAGTGCTGCTCCGCCTTTTATTACCGCACCATTTTTTGCGGCATTCGACATTCCAGCAACTACCGCAATAGGAACTGCCAAAATTAGTGGGCAAGGTGTTGCTGCTACTAATACAGCAATTGCATTACTTATATTTCCACTAATTACCCAGGCTCCAATTGCCATAACTAATGCAACTGGAACAAATCTCAAAGCCCAGGTATTGGCAATTCTTACTCCTGGTGCAGATTTAGCCTGAGCGGATTGCACTAAACGAATAATTCCTGCATAAGTACTAAATTCTGCGGTTTGCAAAGCTTTTAATTGAAATGTATCGCCAACATTTAAAACACCACTGAGAATGAAATCACTTGCGGTTCTATTAACTGGCAAAGGTTCTCCAGTTAAGGCTGATTCGTCTAGGGTTGCTGAACTAATCAATTGTCCATCAACTGGAATAACTTCTCCAGACCTAACTACTAAAATGTCTCCAACTTTTATGTCTTCAGCAGAAATTGTTTTCAATGATCCATCACTGTTTAATATGTGGGCAACACGAGGAATTCTTGCTAAGAGTGTTTTTAATTGGCGCTCAGCTTGTCCTTCTGCCCAGGATTCTAAAACTCGACCGGTGGCAAGCATTAATGAAATAATTGCTGCAGCCATCATTTCATTTGTTAATAAAGTTCCTAATAGTGCAAGTAAGGCCAAAATATCTGAACCCATTTGTTTATTTTTAAGCTCATCAATAATCCACTTTGTAGCAGGAATCAATCCAACAAGCCCACCAACAGCCCAAATGATTGATTGAAGTTCTGTAAAACCGATAAAGACAACAAGAAATCCGGCAGATAATGATATTAACGACAGAACGAAGAGTAATTGGTTGATTTGCTTGCTTGATAATTTCATCAAATTCACCAACCTCTAGACTCTTTAAATAATGTCTAAGGTCAGCATAACTTTCCTCGGCGGAGCCGAAACGGTCACGGGTTCTCGTTTTCTTGTGGAAAGTGATGAAGCAAAGGTTTTAATTGATGCAGGACTTTTTCAAGGGCTGAAGCAATTAAGACTTAAAAACTGGGATGAGTTTCCAGTTGACACCTCTACTATTGATGCTGTCGTTTTAACTCATGCTCACTTAGATCATTGTGGGTATTTGCCACTATTGGTTAGACAAGGTTACAGAAATCCTGTTTATTTAACTTCTAATACAGCAAAACTTGCAGAAGTTGTTATGAAAGACTCGGCCAGAATTCAAGTTGAAGATGCCAAATATGCTGCTAAAAAAGGTTATTCCAAACATGATTCACCTAAGCCTCTTTACACAGAAGATGACGTTGACAAAACTTTAACTAAATTTAAAGAAACAGAATTCAGAGTTAAAACTCAAATAGCAAAAAATACTTTTATAACTTTATTTCCAGCTGGACATATTTTGGGTGCAGCTTTTGTGATGCTCGAAATTGGTGGTGAAAAACTTTTATTCACAGGAGACCTTGGTCGAAACCAACATCCAATTTTGGTCGCTCCAGATCCTTATCCAGATGGCGAGATTTCTGCACTCATCACGGAATCTACTTACGGAGCACGTGTGCATGAAAGTCCATCCTCGGTTTTCACAGATGCAATTAATAAAACTATTAATCGTGGCGGATCTATTTTGATTCCCGCATTTGCGGTGGATCGAACTGAAGTAATTTTAATGAAATTAAGAGAACTTATGGATACTCAACAAATTCCTAGAGTTCCAGTTTTTGTTGACTCACCAATGGCTCTTACTTCTCTAAAACATTACAGAAGTGCCATCGCTTCTGGAGATATCGAAATTAGACCAGACTTTATTAGACAGTTTGCTCACGAAGATCCTTTTGGTCCAGACACATTGCAAGAAATGAAAACGGTCGAAGATTCAATGAAATTAAATAATCCTAAAAATTCATGCATCATAGTTTCAGCTTCCGGTATGGGAACTGGTGGAAGAGTTGTCCACCACTTAAAACAAATGTTGCCAAATCCTCTTCACTCGGTGTTATTGGTTGGCTATCAAGCCGTAGGAACAAGAGGTCATGCTTTAGAAAATGGTGCAGAGAAAATAAAAATGCATGGCCAACTTGTTGATGTAAAAGCAAGCATCGTAAAAATAGAAGGTTTCTCCGTTCATGCTGATGGCTCAGAGCTAATTGAGTGGTTTGGCAAGGGTAAAAAACCAAATCAAATTTTTCTTGTTCATGGGGAAATAGAATCAGCTGAAATCTTTGCTCAAAGGCTTGAAATTGAATTGAAGTGGGCTCCTGTGATTCCAGTACCTATGAAAAAGTACGAAATAATCCAAAATCCTGATAAGTCT
>JBJOKB010000050.1:0-40933 GCA_046046315.1 Actinomycetota bacterium
CCCATCAATCCAACAGCTTCTCCGGCTTTTACTTCAAAATTAATATTTCTTAACGCCCAGAAATCGCCTTTAGGGGAAGTATTTTTTTGTTGCAAAAGCATTTCTCTAATCGAGAAATTTCTCTTCCTGTTGCGTCGGAAATTAATTCCAACATCATTAACTTCTATGACGACACTCATTTTAAACTTCCTTCAAAACAGAACGCTCAACTTTTTTAAAGAACAAGATTCCCAAAACAAATACGATTGATGAAATGATCACCGAAAAGACAATGGGCGTAACTATGTTTGCATCATTCCAAAATCCTGCCCTGTACATCGAGATGATTCCAGTCATGGGATTTAAGTAGGCCAGAGTTTGAAATCTTTCTGGGATATCGGTTACTCCATAAATTATTGGGGTTAAGTAAAACATCATTCTTAACAGGATTCTTAAAATATTGGTTGTATCTCTAGCTAAGACTGTTAATGGAGCCAAAATTAAACCAATTCCAGAAAGCAGCATAAATTGAACAATTAAAGCAAGTGGGATTAAAAAAAGATTCATCGTGACTTCTGCTTTTGCAACTATTGAAATAACTATAAGAATCGGTAATGCCAAAATAAATTCAGCACCTTTAGCACCAATGCTCTTGATAATCCATAGGTATCTAGGAATTGCTATAGATCTAATCATTTTGCTTTCGACAACTAACGACCTTGCGGAATCGGTTACTGCTCCGTTAAACCAAGTCCAAGAAAGTATTCCTGTTAATAAAAATAAAATATAGGGTTGTTCTCCGATTGATTTAGCACCAACTATGTAGGAGAAAACAAACCAGTAAATTGCTGACATTGCCAATGGATCTAATAAGGTCCAGAAATATCCAAGCCAAGTTCCGGCATATCTAATTTGTAAATCTCGATAAACCAAAATACGAAAGGCGCCAAACTTACCCAAAGGGTTCGTTCTCCTCCACGCTCATCAGATGCGATCGCGTTGAATACAAGGTTACAGGCGCTTGCTTCCTTTCAAGAAACCAACGCCCCAAGCTAAATGCATTGTTGGTAAAACCAAGAGTAAATATAAGCGACTTAGCACACTCAATTTGGAACGAATACTTAAAAATCCCAACAAAATAACCGCAAGATAAACCGCGGGAGCAAGCCAACCAATTTGCATCCAATTAATGTTAAAAATTTTAGATATAAAAATAAATATAAATCCCGCGACCAATCCACTAACGACTATAGGTGGTGCTAGATATCTCAGCGAAACTGTTTCGGGATAGGTTTTTGTGACTTGTCTTCTCCATTGCCCGTATTCAAAATATTGTTTTGCTAATTGAAAAATATTTTTTCTGGGTCTATAAGAAACAACAAGATCTGGATTAAACCAAATCTTTCCCCCGGTTTTTCTAATTCGATAATTCATTTCCCAATCTTGTGCTCTAATAAAAGATTCGTCAAAATAACCAACTCGTTCAAGAGCAGATTTCTTAAATGTTCCTAAATAAACTGTATCTACTTCGCCAGATTTTCCACCAACATGAAATGGTGCGTTACCAACTCCAAATTTTGAAGTCATCGCAGCTGCGACACTTTTTTCAAAAGCATTTGTTCCTTCGGCTTGCATCAAGCCACCAACGTTGTCTGCATTAGTTTCAATTAATGTTTTCACCGCGTTTTTGATGTAAGTATCTTTAACAATTGCATGCCCATCAAGTCGAACTATGATGTCAAATTTTGAATGTTTAATTGCATTGTTCAATGCTGCGGCCGTTTTGCCAGAAGGATTTTGCACGAGGCGAATTCTTTTGTCTGCTGCTAATTCTTGGGCTATGGAATTCGTGTTATCTTTTGATGGTCCGAGTGCCAAAATAATTTCAAGTTCGCCAGAATAATTCTGATTCAATATTGCTTCCACTGATTGTTTTAAGAAACGTTCTTCATTTAGAACTGGAATGATCACAGAAACAGCTGGTTCTGACATTAATTCACCCACTTTTTCTGTTCTTAGACAGCAACGCTAGCCGAATATGGAGAAAATTCCTTGAATAAATCATACGATTAATGGTGTGGAGAAGAAAAATGGTTTGCCAAACGAATGGTTTAGAGACTCAAAATCGACTAACCCAAAAAATGTAAGTTCGAAGACCCGTAAACCAAAGAGTCTCAACAAAAGACAAATTGCTTGGGTTTTTCTCGGGGCATTTACTTATTGGTTTGTCTTTCTATTACTAATTGCACTTTTCCAATTAAATAAATTATCCATAGAAAGAATTGAGTCAGAAATTCCAAAGTCGCCTGGAAAAACATGGTTACTAATTGGAAGCGATTCAAGAGATGACATTGATAACCCGGTTCTAAAAGGTGCTCCCTTAGGAAAGTTTGAAGGGCAAAGAAGTGACACGATTTTAATCATGAGTGTTCCAAAGATTGGAACTCCTTTACAACTTACAAGTATTCCTCGAGATCTAGTTGTAACAATTCCAGCACATGGAGAAACTGGTGAAAAGAAAAATAAAATAAATGCAGCATATGCATTTGGCGGACCTAGCCTGTCATTAAATACTGTAGAAAAATTAGTTGGTGTGCAAATGGATAACTATGCAGAAATAGGTTTTGCTGGACTTGTAAATGTTGTAAATAGTTTTGGTGGAATAAAGGTTTGCCCTTCCCAAGATTTTTCAGATAAAAAATCTGGTTTAGAAATCAAACAGGGTTGTCAAACAGTAGATGGACTCACAGCTTTGGCTTATTCAAGAATGAGATACGCCGATCCTAAAGGTGATATTGGGAGAACAGAAAGACAGCAAGAAGTAGTAAAACAAATTATGAAGAAATCTCTTTCACCCTTCACACTTTTAAATCCTTTACGCGCTCCTTTTACTGTTTCAGCTTTAGCTAATGCTGTCACTGTGAATAAAGGTGTTGGACCATTCGATCTTGTTCCCCTTGTAGTTGCATTAAGAAGTGGTGGAATTGATTCGGCAACTTTGCCTAATAAATCCGGTGGAAATGTTGGAGATTTGGGATCTACTAGAAAACTAACAAGTGATGCAGAAGAAGTTTTTAAAGCCTTGCAAGAAGGATCAAAAATACCTACTT
Organism: Actinomycetota bacterium; assembly: GCA_046046315.1. GTDB lineage: Bacteria > Actinomycetota > Actinomycetes > S36-B12 > UBA5976 > ATZT02. The sequence goes on from JBJOKB010000050.1 coordinate 3,090, forward strand.
TTGAAAGTAAGGAATAATTATTCTGTAATTCTGCCAGTTAAGTAGTCGGCAGCATGATGTGCTCTTTCTAATAAATTCTCTAAATCATGGCCACTTACATTTACATGTCCCACTTTGATTCCGTCCTTAACTTCTTTGCCATATAAATGAATTCTTAATTCAGGGTCGTGGGCCATGCAATGCAAAAAGGGTTTATACATATCCAAATATTTACCACCGAATACATTCACCATGACTGTTGTTGGGGCCAATAAAGTTGGACTACCCAATGGAAGATTAAGAATTGCTCGAAGATGATTTTCAAATTGAGATGTTTTTGCTCCATCAATCGTCCAATGACCTGAGTTTGCGGGACCTAATTTTATATCACTAATAACGAACTCGTTGTTTCCTATATCCAGAAATTCTGTTGTAAATACTCCAGTGATGTCAAATATTTTAGAAATTTTAAGCGCTATGACTTGTAGTTCACTTGCTTTAGCTTCACTTAAGTTTGGGGCTGGTGCAATAACTTCATCTAAAATATTTGCAACCTTTTTAATTTCTACCACTGAATAAACTACGGTCTGACCATGCTCAGACCTAACCGCTTGCACAGCGAGTAATCGATTATGTTTTGAATTGTCACCATTCACAGGTAGATCTTGTTCAATTAAAGATTGTTTTACAAAATCTATTCTTTGAAGATTTTCAATAGTTGAAATTCTTGGGTTAAATTTAGTTCCATTATTTTCTAATTCTCTTAACATCCCAATAGATGAATCATTTGTATCAAATGTGATCACATCTACTTGAGAAGCAAAAGAAGAAAGATCAGAAAAATCTTTACTATTTCCAATTGTCACGCTATTTGAAATTAATGCAGCACTTTCTTCAGCATTATTGGAAAGAATTTTGATTTTTATATTCAATCGAGAAGAAGCTTCTAATAACATTCGGGCTATTTGTCCCGAACCAATAATTCCAACTGTAGGAAAGAATTGATTACTTTTCACAATAGAATCTTAACTAACAATATGAATATCGGCAGAACTTAGTTTTGTAACTTCATTTTCTGATTTAATCACAAGTTCTCCTTGAGATGAAATATCAATTGCAATTGCTTTTATCTTTTTGCCACCAGGAATAATTGCTTCTATTTCTTTGTTTAGGGTGAGACAATTTGATTTATAATCCCTCACAGTTGATGGAGTGGGAAAATTCTCCGCATTATTCTCTTCATTCCATCTTGCACTTAGTTCTGTGAGTAATGCTGCTATCAAGGCTTCTTTTGACATAGGTGTTAGCAAAATTTCCTTTAATGATGACGCATTAGCAATAGGCAATTCAGACTTATCTTGATCAAAATTTATTCCTATTCCGACAACAACATCTTCTTTAATTTTTTCAAGCAATATTCCAGCAAATTTATATTCTTTAGATTCTTCAACTAGCACTAGATCGTTTGGCCACTTTATTTTTATGTTTTTCCTGGTTTCAGGTTGTAAAATTTTTAATATTGTCAATCCAATAAGTAAAGGTATCCAACCTATATTTTGCTGATTATTTGGTTTTAAAATTATTGAAAGAAAAACGGATGAGTTTTTTGGTGCTTCCCAATTTCTATCTTGCCTTCCTCTTCCTTGAGTTTGGTAATTAGCCAGAACAAAAGTACCTTCTTCAGAATTAGTTTCAACCAAATTTCGTGCCACATCATTCGTGGAAGTAACTTCATCATTGACTATGGCTTTTTTCCACAAACACCTGCGAATGAGCAGTTCGTGCTCCAATAATTGAGCATCCAGCGGTGCTCGATTCTTGAAATTTTCGGTCACACTGTTACCGTACGACAAGAACCTTTTTTTGTGAGAGGACCACGTGGGTAACAAGTCGAGTGACGGTGCAAATCCTCGCACAACCGCGTCAAAATTAGCTCATTTATCCAAAATCAAAAAAGAAATACACGAAGACCAAGCTAAAAATGCATCTGAAAAACAACATGCCAAAGGTAAACAAAGCGCCAGAGAAAGATTAGCTTCATTACTTGATCCTGAATCGTTTCAAGAAATAGATGAATTAGTAAAGCACCAAAAAAATAACTTTGGAATGGATAAGAATCGTCCAGCCGGAGATGGAGTAATAACTGGATTTGGAACGATCGACGGTCGTCCTGTTTATGTTTACTCTCAAGATTTCACCGCAATGGGTGGTTCATTAGGTGAAGCTATGGGTGGAAAAATTGTTAAGTTAATGGACTTAGCAATTAAATCTGGTGCACCAATAATTGGAATAAATGATTCAGGTGGCGCAAGAATTCAAGAAGGTGTTGCTTCTCTTGCAATGTATGGAGAAATATTTCTAAGAAATACCAGAGCCTCGGGAGTAATTCCTCAAATTTCTATCATTATGGGGCCTTGCGCCGGTGGTGCTGTTTACTCTCCAGCTTTAACTGATTTTGTTGTGATGGTTGATAAAACTTCTCACATGTTTATTACTGGTCCTGATGTTATTAAAACCGTTACTGGAGAAGAAGTTTCCTTTGAAGATTTAGGTGGTGCAAGAGCCCATGCAACTAAATCTGGAGTTGCCCATTACATGGCAAGTGATGAAGAAGATGCTTTGGATTATGTTCGAACACTTTTAAGTTTCCTACCTTCAAACAATGCTGAACCTGCACAACATTTCGAATCCAAAGTTGATTTACAAATAAATCAGCATGATTTGGAAATAGATTCATTAGTTCCAGATTCCCCAAACCAGCCATATGACATGCATGTTTTGGTCAAACATGTTTTAGATGACGATGAATTTTTTGAAATACACGGTGGTTGGGCTCCAAATATCATGGTTGGTTTTGGCCGAATTGAAGGACAAAGTGTAGGCATAGTGGCAAATCAACCAATGCAATTTGCAGGAACTTTAGATATTGAAGCTTCAGAAAAAGCAGCAAGATTTGTTAGAACTTGTGATGCTTTTAATATTCCAATCATTACTTTTGTTGACGTACCAGGATTTCTACCAGGCGTAGATCAAGAGTACGGCGGAATAATCAGACGAGGCGCAAAATTAATTTATGCTTATGCTGAAGCTACCGTTCCTTTAATAACGGTTATCACCAGAAAAGCTTATGGTGGTGCTTACATTGTTATGGGTTCAAAGCATCTTGGTGCAGATTTAAATTTTGCTTGGCCGACTGCTCAAGTTGCCGTCATGGGCGCACAAGGTGCGGTAAATATTTTGTTCAGAAAAGAAATAACCGGTGCTAAAGATCCAGTGGCAGAACGAGCAGACAAAATCAATGAATATGAAGAAGCATTCGATAATCCATACGTAGCAGCAGAGCGCGGTTGGATAGATGCTGTTATTTCACCAAGTGAAACCAGAATTCGAATAATTAGGGGTCTTCGCCAATTAATTACTAAACGCGAATCTATGCCTCCTAAAAAACATGGAAATATCCCACTATGACAAAACCCCTTGAATTCCAAATCATTAGAGGAAATCCGACTGCAGATGAAATTGCTGCAATTCATGTAGCACTTCAAGTTGCTAAAAATTCTTCGGAAGAGTTAGGTAAACAAAAGAAACGAATTAGTAATTGGAATAGTCCCCAATTTAGATTTAGAAATACCCCACAACTAAATAGTGGCTGGCAATACTCTTACCTACCTGGAGCATGAGTTTTCCAGTCATCCTGGCTTCAGCATCTCCGGCCAGATTGATGCTTCTGCGAAGCCAAAACATTCAACCGATCGTAATTGCATCTGAAATAAACGAAAAAGAAATCGAAAAAAAGTTTAAGAATTCTCCTACTTCAGATGTAGTTAAAGAGCTTTCAAATGCTAAAGCGAATTATGTTTTAAACAATAATGTTTCCCTTATCAACGGAATTTTAATTGCTGCAGATTCAATGCTTGAATTTGAATCTCAAAGTTTAGGAAAACCAATAACTGCAGAAAATGCGATAAATAGATGGAAGCAAATGCGAGGCAAATCAGGAATTTTACACACAGGTCACACTGTTATTCGTCTGGATAATAAAAATACAATTACAAGAGTAATCTCTACAAAAGTTGAATTTGCCAATCTCGATGATCAAGAAATAATTGATTATGTTGCTACAAAAGAACCATTAAACGTTGCAGGTGCCTTCACTATTGATTCATTAGGTGCAGCATTTGTGAAAGAAGTCAAAGGCGATCACAGCAATGTCATAGGCTTATCTCTTCCCACGCTTAGAGAAATTGTTCGTGAACTTGGGCTCTCGTGGACTTCATTGTGGGAAATGGCTTAAAGTAATAAATCATGGCTACATCTGGCTCACAAAATATTTCAATTACAAAAATTCTAATCGCCAATCGGGGTGAAATTGCTGTTCGTATTGCCAGAGCTTGTAAAGACTCTGGAATTTCAAGTGTCGCAATTTATGCAGAAGCAGATAGAGATGCATTACATGTATTGCATGCCGATGAAGCTTATTCTTTAAATGGAAATATTGCCTCAGAAACTTATTTATCGATTCCAAAAATTTTAGAAATCGCTAAACGTTCTGGTGCTGATGCAATACATCCTGGTTATGGATTTCTTTCAGAGAATGCTGACTTTGCTCAAAGTGTTATTGATGCTGGTTTGATCTGGATTGGACCTCCCCCTGCAGCAATTAAATCTTTAGGAGACAAAGTTCAAGCAAGACACATCGCTGCAAAAGTTGGAGCACCATTAGTACCTGGAACTAAAGATCCAGTTAAAGATGCAAGTGAAGTTGTTGAGTTTGCCAATAAACACGGTCTACCTATTGCAATTAAAGCAGCTTTTGGTGGTGGTGGACGTGGACTTAAGGTTGCCCGAAATCAAGAAGAAATTGTGGAACTTTACGAATCTGCTGTTCGAGAGGCAACTGCAGCTTTTGGTCGTGGTGAATGTTTTGTCGAAAGATATTTAGATAGACCAAGACACGTAGAGACCCAATGTTTAGCTGATCAATACGGAAACGTTGTTGTTGTTTCAACCAGAGATTGTTCCTTGCAAAGAAGGCATCAAAAATTAGTTGAAGAAGCTCCAGCTCCATTTTTAACCGATGATCAAAGAAGACAACTTTATGATTCTTCAAAAGCTATTTTGAAAGAAGCTAAATATGAAGGTGCTGGAACTTGTGAATTCTTAATTGGACAAGACGGAACCATTTCGTTTCTAGAAGTTAATACTCGTTTACAGGTCGAACATCCAGTAAGTGAAGAAGTTACTGGAATAGATTTAGTCAGAGAGCAAATAAGAATTGCCAGTGGGGAAAAACTTGGATACCACGATCCAATAATTAATGGCCACAGTATTGAATTTCGAATTAATGGAGAAGATCCAGGAAGAAATTTTCTTCCAGCACCTGGACAGCTAAAAGTTTGGAAAGAACCAAGCGGTACAGGTGTAAGAGTTGATGCTGGATTCAAACAAGGTGATGTAATTGGTGGAAACTTTGATTCACTTCTTGCCAAATTAATTGTTACGGGTGCGACCCGAAAAGAAGCCATAGAAAGAGCAAAACGAGCATTAAGTGAATTTGAGGCAGAAGGAATAGCTACTGCACTTCCATTCCACAGGGCAGTTCTCAACGATGTTGCCTTTGCTCCAGTTGATGAATTTCAAAAATTCAGTGTTTACACAAGCTGGATTGAGAATGAATTTAAGAATGAAATTCCTCAATACAAAGATTCTTCAACCCCCAATTCAATTGATGAAAGAACTTCTTTAGTTTTAGAACTAAATGGAAAAAGAATTGAAATTACGATGCCAAATGGATTAACTTCCGGAGGAGTAAAGCAAAAGAAACCTCCAGTTGCAAGGCATCAAAGAACGACCTTGGGTTCACTTGACTCAGATGCCGTGCAAAGCCCAATGCAAGGAACCGTTGTAAAAATTGCTGTTAAGAATGGGCAATCAGTCAGCGAAGGTGAACTGCTTTTCGTAATTGAGGCCATGAAAATGGAGCAACCTATTTCTGCCCACAAATCTGGGGTTGTTAGTGAACTGTCTGTTGAAGTTGGTGCATCTGTTGCAAACGGTGCAGTACTTCTCGAAATTAGGGATCCTGCCTAAGTAAATCTTGTGTGACATTTCACATCAGATTGAACAACTTTCACCTATGCAGCAATACCCAGTACAGGACTAAACTCAAGCCATGGCAATTAGCTCAATGGATCGCGGTGTTGGCTCTGACGCTCGGGCCAAAATTGGGTTTCGACATTTAAGAGTTGATAAATGGTGGGTTCAGCCAGCCATTTCAGTTTTTGTTTTAGTTTCTTTCATTATTTATTCCACCATCAGAGCATTTGAAAATAAATATTATTTCGTCGAACCTTTGATTTCACCTTTTTATTCTCCATGCCTTGCCACAAGTTGCATTGAAGGTTCATCACATTTAGGTCAACCAATTGGTAGTTGGTGGATCTTTTCTCCTGCACTACTTATTTTGGTTTTTCCTTTAGGTTTTCGTTTGACCTGCTACTACTACAGAAAAACTTATTATCGTTCTTTTTGGTTATCACCTCCAGCATGTGCAGTTGCAGAACCACATCTGTCTTATTCAGGAGAAACTAAATCTCCATTAATTTTGCAAAATTCACACAGATACTTCTTTATCGCAGGTTTAGTCTTCAATGTATTACTTACTTATGACGCATTAATTGCATTTAAGAATGCTGAAGGCCAATGGGGACATATGAGCGTTGGTACTTTGGTTTTGTTAGCTAACGCAACATTTTTATGGCTGTATTCTCTGTCTTGTCATTCTTGTCGTCACATTCTTGGTGGAAGATTAAAGCATTTCAGTAAGCATCCAGTTCGTTATAAAACCTGGACTATAATTTCTAAATTAAATGCACATCATCCTAAATTTGCATGGATTTCTTTAATAGGTGTAGCGCTATGTGATTTATATGTAAGACAAGTTGCAAGTGGTTCAATAACGAATTTCTATTTCTTCTAAAGGGGAATGATGACAGAAATTGAACGTCATGACTTTGATGTTGTGATTGTTGGAGCAGGTGGCGCTGGTTTGCGTGCTGCTATTGAATCCAGAGCCAGTGGATTAAAAACTGCAATTATTTGTAAGTCCCTTTTTGGTAAAGCACACACCGTAATGGCTGAAGGTGGAATTGCTGCGTCAATGGGAAACGTGAACTCTAATGACAATTGGCAAGTTCATTTCCGTGACACTATGCGTGGTGGAAAATTTCAAAATCATTGGAGAATGGCAGAACTTCACGCTAAAGAATCTCCTGACCGTGTTTGGGAACTAGAAACTTATGGCGCACTTTTTGATAGAACTCCAGATGGAAAAATCAGTCAACGAAACTTTGGTGGTCATGAATACCCTCGCCTAGCTCACGTAGGTGATCGCACTGGTTTGGAATTAATCAGAACCTTGCAACAAAAAATAGTTTCATTGCAACAAGAAGACTTTAAAGAATCTGGTGATTACGAATCCCGAATCAAAGTTTTTGCTGAATTAACAGTTACAGAAATTCTAAAAACTGACGACAAAGTTTCTGGAGTATTAGGCTACTGGCGCGAAAATGGAAAATTTGTCATGTTTCAAGCTCCAGCAGTTGTTTTAGCAACTGGTGGAATTGGAAAATCATTTAAAGTTACTTCCAACTCTTGGGAAGGAACCGGAGATGGACACGCCCTTGCTTTAAAGGCTGGCGGAAATTTAATGCACATGGAATTTGTGCAATTTCATCCCACAGGAATGGTTTGGCCACCAAGTGTTAAAGGCATTTTAGTAACTGAATCTGTTCGTGGAGACGGCGGAGTTTTGAAAAACTCTGAAGGAAAAAGATTCATGTTCAACTACATTCCAGCTGTATTTAAAGAAAAATATGCAGAAACAGAAGCTGAAGCTGATGGTTGGTATGAAAACCCTGATTCAAATAGACGACCACCAGAATTATTACCAAGAGATGAAGTTGCTCGCGCAATTAATGCTGAAGTAAAAGCAGGACGCGGTTCACCTCATGGTGGAGTTTTCTTAGATGTATCAACTCGTTTGAAGCCAGAAGTTATTAAAAAACGACTTCCATCTATGTGGCACCAATTTAAAGAACTAGCTGACGTTGACATCACTAAACAACCAATGGAAGTTGGTCCAACTTGTCATTATGTAATGGGTGGCATACAAGTAGATCCTGATACTGGTGCTGCAACCGGAGTTTCTGGATTATTTGCAGCAGGCGAAGTTGCTGGTGGAATGCATGGATCAAATCGTTTAGGTGGAAATTCTCTTTCAGACTTGTTGGTATTTGGCCGAAGAGCTGGTGTTGGGGCAAGTGCATATGTTAAATCACTTTCCAGTAGACCTAAAGTCAGCGAAATAGTTATTGATGATGCATTAAATAAAGCTCTTGCTCCATTTAATGGAAACAGCAACGAAAACCCTTATGCGGTTCACCAAGAATTACAACAAGTAATGAATGATCTTGTGGGAATTATCCGCGACGGTGACGAAATGAAAGAAGCAATTAACAAACTTGAAGGATTAAAAAAGCGTGCCAAGAATGTTACAGTTCAAGGAGAAAGACAATTTAATCCTGGTTGGCATTTATCACTAGATCTGGAAAACATGTTGTTAGTTAGTGAATCAATTGCCAAAAGTGCTCTGGTTCGCGAAGAGTCACGTGGTGGTCACACCAGAAACGACTTCCCAAACATGGATAAAAACTGGAGACCAAAACACGTGATTACATCCTGGAATGGAAGCAGTATTGATACCAAAATTGAATCCATTCCGCCAATGCCAAAAGAATTAGCCGGACTATTTGATAAAGAAGAGCTAGGTAAGTACTTGTTACCAGAAGAATTAGCGCAACTGGGAATGGGAGCATAACTAATGGGTTATCTAGCAAAATTAAGAGTTTGGCGTGGTAATAAAGAAAAAGGCGAATTAGTTAACTACAACGTCGAAGTTAGCGAAGGCGAAGTACTACTTGATGTAATCCATCGCCTCCAAGCAACTGAAAGCCCAGATTTAGCAGTTAGATGGAATTGCAAAGCCGGTAAATGTGGATCTTGTAGCGCAGAGATAAATGGCAAACCAAGCTTGATGTGCATGACTCGTATGAATACTTTCAACGAGGAAGATCAAGTTACTGTAACTCCACTTAGAACTTTTCCTGTAATTAAGGATCTTGTAACAGATGTTTCTTTCAATTACAAAAAAGCACGTGAAGTACCTGCATTCAAAGGCCCAGAAAACCTCAAACCAGGTGAATACCGAATGCAACAAGTTGATGTTGAAAGAAGCCAAGAATTTAGAAAATGTATTGAATGCTTCCTCTGTCAAGATGTTTGCCACGTAATTCGTGACCATGAAGAAAACAAAGAAAGTTTTGCTGGTCCAAGATTCTTTATTCGTCTTGCTGAATTAGATATGCATCCATTGGATCAATTAGATAGAAAAAGAGAAGCACAAGAATCTCATGGACTTGGCATGTGCAACATCACTAAGTGCTGCACCGAGGTTTGCCCAGAACACATCAAAATTACAGACAATGCAATCATTCCTATGAAAGAACGTGTTGTAGATACTAAATATGATCCATTGGTTTGGCTGGGTAAAACTATTACCCGTCGCAAATAATTAAGTTTTAGAAACCAACTTTTTCATAAACATTTTTTAGAGTTTGACTGGCTACTTTTTCAGCTTTTTGTGCGCCTTCACCCATCAAAGAATTAAGTTGTGTTTCATCAGCTAACAATCCCATAGTTTTTTCTCTGAATGGTTTAATAATCTTTTCCACAACCACTTCCCCGGCGTAAGTCTTTAAAGCTCCATAACCTTTGTTAGCAAATTGACCTTCAATTGTAGACATTTCTTCATTTGTTACCGCTTTAATAATTGTTAAAAGATTTGAAACCCCTGGTTTGTTTGTTGGATCATATTTAACTTCTTTTCCACTATCAGTCACAGCTGTTTTAAATTTCTTCATAACCACATCGGGTTCATCAAGAATAAAAATGCAACCTTGCGGCGATGATTTACTCATTTTTGAAGTTGGATCTTGCAAATCAAGAATTTTTGCTGACTCTTTAACGATAAAAGCTTCAGGAACAACGAAGGTTTGGCCAAATTGATTATTAAACCTGGTTGCTAAATCTCTTGTTAATTCCAAATGTTGCCTTTGATCTTCTCCCACAGGAACTTTTTCAGCCTGGTAAAGCAAAATATCTGCTGCCTGCAATATTGGGTAAGTAAATAATCCAACAGAAGATCTTTCTTGACCACCTTTTTGAGTTTTATCTTTAAATTGAGTCATTCTTCCGGCTTCGCCAAACCCGGTAAAGCAACTTAAAACCCATGCAAGTTGAGAATGTTGTGGAACTTGGCTTTGAATAAAAACTGTGCTCTTTTTCGGATCGATGCCAACGGCTAAAAGTTGGGCAAAGGAGGTAAGAGATCTCTTTTTTAAAACTTTTGGTTCAAATTCAGCAGTGATGGCATGTAAATCAACGACAGCGTAAAAGCAGTTATAAGTTTCTTGCATCTGAACCCATTGACGAAGAGCACCAAAATAATTACCAATGTGAAATGAATCAGCTGTGGGCTGAATCCCTGAAAGCACACTTGGCTTGTTCATGAGTCTTATTGTCCACCATGATTGCTAGTTCCAGGCTCAATTCGACTTACCCTTACTCGTGAAATTCGTCGCACATCCATGCTCAAGATTTCAAATATGCATTGTTCAGCAATCACAGTTTTGCCTACCGAAGGTAGAGTTCCAAGTTTTGATATTACAAAGCCTGCAACTGTTTCATATGGACCTTCCGGTAAATGAATATGAGTTGAGTCCGCAAAATCATCGAGATTCATCAGTCCATCAACTTCAACCTCACCATGAAAATCAAGTTCGCTTACTTCACTTTCAGGTTCATCGTCTTCATGTCTAATATCTCCAATTAATTCTTCAACTAAATCATCCAAAGTCACAATTCCAGCTGTGCCACCGTATTCATCGGCAACAATAAGTAAATGTTGATTTCCATTACGCATTTGTGCCAGAGCGCTTAACACAGATGTTGTTCCAGGTATTGACTCAACTGCAATAGCAATATCCCTAAGTTGCTTGCTTGATTTACGAGCCTCTAAAGAAAGTAATTGTCTTACATGCACAAAACCCACTATTTCATCAGCCGTTTTATTTATGACCGGATATTTGGTGTGTGGAAGTTTCTCAACAACGAGAGCGGCTTCAGGAATCGTGGAGTCTGCATCAAGAAACTCAACTTCAGTTCTAGGAGTCATTACTTCTTTTATTTCACGATCATCTGCTTCAAAAACATCATCAATTAATGCACGTTCGTTATCACTTAGTTCTTCATGGCCTGCCACTAAATCTCTTAAATCTTCGCCCGTTAACTCTTGACGGCTTGCACTTGGATCTCCACCTAATAATTTAACAATTAAATTTGTAGATCTACTCAATAACCAAATAAAGGGTCGAGAAACTCGAGCTAATATATCAATTGGATATGCAGCAATTAATGCCCAACTTTCTGAATTTTGTAACGCTAACCTTTTTGGAACCAGTTCTCCTAACACAAGTGAAAAGTATGCAATAAATAAAGTGATTAATATAAATGCAATTACCGAGACAACAGATTCAGGAAAAATCAAATCTAAAATTGGCGATAGAACCGGAGTCAAACTCGAGGCTCCAAATCCTGCACCGATAAATCCTGCTACGGTCACACCGACTTGAACAGAAGCTAAAAATCGGTTTGGGTGATCATGTAATTCTTTCAATAATTTTCCACGTCTACCTTTGGTATCTGCAATTCTTTTTACTTGAGATTCACGCAAAGATACAAGTGCGATTTCAGCGGCAGCAAAAAATCCGCCTACTAAGATAAATAGCAAAACAATAAGGGCACTAACCCAAGTACTCATATGTTAAAGATGCTACTCAATCTATGGATTTTGATTAAAGGCTTGAGTCTAATTGGCGCTTAATTCCTGCCAAATAATCCTCAGTTGTTGCCCAAGGGTGATCTTTGCTGATCAATCGGGCTAAGTCTTTTGTCATTAATCCAGATTCAACAGTTTTTATGCAAGCATCTTCCAAAGATTTTGCAAAACCAATTAACTCATTATTGTTGTCTAATTTTCCTCTATGAACAAGGCCACCTGTCCAAGCAAAAATAGAAGCAATTGGGTTTGTAGATGTTGGTTCACCTTTTTGGTGTTGACGATAATGGCGAGTTACAGTTCCATGAGCTGCTTCAGATTCAACAGTTTTTCCATCTGGCGTCATTAAAACACTTGTCATAAGTCCTAGAGATCCAAAACCTTGGGCAACGGTGTCACTTTGCACATCGCCATCATAATTTTTACAGGCCCAGACATAACCACCTTCCCATTTCAAGGCCGTCGCCACCATGTCATCAATTAAACGATGTTCATATGTTAAACCTTTTGATTCAAATTGGGTTTTGAATTCTTTTTCATAAATATCTTGGAAGATATCTTTAAATCTTCCGTCATAAGCTTTCAAAATTGTGTTCTTGGTTGATAAGTAAACCGGATAATTTCTAATTAATCCGTAATTCAATGATGCTCTCGCAAAGTCTTTGATGCTTTCATCAAAGTTATACATGCCCATTGCTACACCTGAGCCTGAAAAGTCCGCTACTTGAAATTCCATTGGGCTTGAACCATCTGCTGGTTGGAAAGTCATTGTTACTTTTCCAGGTCCTGGAACTACAAAATCAGTTGCTTTGTATTGATCACCGTGTGCATGACGACCGATAACGATTGGTTTGGTCCAAGAAGGAACAAGTCGAGGAATGTTGCTAATAATTATTGGTTCACGAAAAATTACTCCACCTAAAATATTACGAATAGTTCCATTAGGTGATTTCCACATCTTCTTTAAACCAAATTCCTTGACTCGTGCTTCATCAGGAGTAATGGTTGCGCACTTAACTCCAACACCATGTTTTTTAATCGCATGGGCAGAATCAATTGTTACTTGGTCATCTGTCTTGTCGCGATTTTCAATACTTAAATCGTAATATTCAAGATTTACATCTAAATAAGGCAAAATTAATTCATCCTTGATGAATTGCCAAATGATGCGAGTCATTTCATCGCCATCAAGTTCTACTACAGGATTTGCTACCTTAATTTTTGCCATTTTTATCCTCTTTTTTACAGATCTTTAACGTCAGCTTGTTTTGCTCTTACAGCTTCTGCAGCTGTTTTAAGAGCAGTGGTTTCTTCAGGAGTTAATTTGGTTTCAACTACTTTATTTATTCCTTTTGAGCCAATTTCTGCTTCCACACCCAAATAAACTCCACTAATTCCATATTCTCCATCAACCCACGCACACACTGGCATTATTTGACCAGAATTTGTTGCAACTGCTTTTGCCATTTGTGCTGCAGCTGCAGATGGCGCATAGTAAGCCGAACCAGTTTTAAGTAATGCCACAACTTCAGCACCACCATTTCTTGTTCTATCAACTAATACATCAATGTCTTCTTTAGTCATAACTTCACTTAAAGCTTTTCCTTTTACTGTTGATTGACTTGGAACGGGAACCATAGTTTCTCCATGTGAACCAAGAGTTAAAGTCTTAACATCACTTACATGATTTCCTGTTTTTTCTGCAACAAAGTTAGTAAATCTTGCTGTATCTAACATTCCCGCTTGACCCATAACCCTGTTTTTTGGAAAACCAGTTGCTAATTGGGCAAGAGCAGTCATTTCATCAAGTGGATTAGAAACAACAATTACAACTGAATCAGGGGCGTGCTTTGCAATATTTTCTGAAACTTGTCGAACTATTTTTGCATTGGTTTCAATTAAATCCATACGGCTCATGCCCGGTTTTCTAGGTAAACCTGCAGTAATTACAACAATGTTGCATCCTTTAATAGCTTCATATCCTGAACCATCAAGGCCGGTGGTTTGGCCAACAATCTTTGTTTCAAAGTTTTGAATCGGTCTTGATTGATTCATATCTAATGCAAGGCCTTCAGCTTTACCTTCTACAACGTCTGTTAAAACAACTGTCTCAAAAATGTCATATTCTGCTAATCGCATAGCAGTAGTTGAACCGTAAAAACCTGCTCCGATAACTGCAACTTTGCCTGATCTGCTCACTTGGATTTCAGATCCTTTCAAATTAATTTGAAGGTAAAATTTCTATTTCTATAACTCAAATTCTAGTCAAATACTCAAAATATGAGTTAAGAGGGCACAACTATCGAAAGAATTAAAAGGAAAACTGAAAAACTGCCCAAAATCAAAACGTCTACCCATTTAGTTCTGACGTAAAGCCAACCCAAAGTGAATCTTGGAAGTGACGCACGTAACACCGCTGCCACAAAAACTCCTAGCGAAAAAACCAAAGCTCCTACTCGAAAGTTAAGTTGAGTCGCTAAAACGATTCCAATGAATGCAATTAATAGTGGTACTAAAGTTGGCCATTGTCTACGGATTAATTTTTGCCAACGTCCCGTTTGCTTTGGATTTTCATTAATTGAAACCGCACGCAAACCTCTAGAATCTGAATTTGGTTGAGGAGTTGATGCACTCATAATTTCAAGTTTACCTTAAATCACTTGCTAGATATACGGCCAAGAGCATGAGACCTGCACCACTTATGAGAGCCCAACCCACGTTTATGTTTGCATTAGGCAATATGACATCTAATGCGATTGATGTGATCAATTGTCCAGACACACTTGCCAAGCCAAAGAGTAAAACTCCTAAAGTTCTAATTGTTGCTGCGGCCAAAAAGACAACTATTGCACCCAAAATTCCAGCTGAATATAACCACCATTGATTTGGCCAAGTATTCCAATCTTTTCCAAAAAAATTCATAACAACAAGTGTTAAAGAAACAGTGATCATTGACATTGGAAAATTCAAAAATGCAGAAACTTGAGAGTTTGCAGCTTTTGTTACTCGACCATTAAGTGAAAATTGAACAGTGACAGCTAAACCTGCACCAATTACAGCAAGAATCGGTAGCCATAATATTTCTCCTTGAAAATCGGTTACAGAAAGAAATACAGCCGCAATTCCAATCGCGACTGCAAATAACCTTCGTAGTGTAATTTTTTTTCTTGTACCTGAACTCAAACCAAACTTGTCAACAACGATTCCACTCACATTTTGAGAAGCTACTAAGACAACTGTGAATAGTCCAGTTCCAATTATGCTGACCGTACTTGAAGCCGTTGAAATATAAATTGCTCCGGCTACTCCACCTAAAAGTTGCCATTTAGCAAATTTTCCAGAAATAACCTCTTGAAATAGTTTTCTACTTTTACTCCTTACATCGGGATTTAGAAGGAAAAGAGCCGTAAAAATAGTTCCGCCGATATTTGAAATTAAGGCAGCCATGATGCCGTCATTTAATTCATGAGCTAGTTGACCACTAATTCCTGCTTGAAGAGTCGCTGCGATTCCTGCGATGAATGCAAGAATTATTGAAATAGGAACGCTTGCTTTTTCAATGAGAAAAATGTCTAACACCTGTCAAATACATTGTGATTCCAGATTTTTTAGCAACAGCAATAACTTCATCGTCATTCTTTGATCCACCTGGATGCACTACTGCCTGAACTCCTGCTTTTATTAAAACTTCAAGTGCATCAGGGAATGGAAAATATGCATCGGATGCGGCAACGCTAGCCTTTGATCTTTCTAGACCTGCTCTATTTACCGCTAATTGTGCAGCATCAACCCTGTTAACTTGTCCCATTCCAATTCCAATAACGCCACCATCTTTTGCTAAAACGATTGCATTTGATTTAGGTGCTCGAACACATCTCCAGGCAAATTCTAAATCTGATATCACTTCATCACTTGGTTCTTTTCCTGCTACTAGTTTCCATTGACCTGGATCGTCTCCATCTGCTTCAACGTCGTCAACTGTTTGCATTAAAACTCCACCGGTGATGGTGCGCCATTCCACTCTATGTCCCATGTGTGGTCCGGCCAATTGCAAAATTCTTAAGTTTGGTTTTGTTTTAAGAATTTGTAATGCATCTTCATCAAATGAAGGTGCAACTATAACTTCGGTAAAAATTTCATTAATAAGCATGGCGGTTTGTTTGTCTACTTTTCTATTTGTGGCTATAACACCGCCATACGCTGAAACTTTGTCAGCTGCCAATGCTTTTGCAAACGCAGAAGCAAGATTTTTATCTATTGCAATTCCACAAGGGTTTGCATGTTTGATAATTGCAACACATGGCTCAACGTGATCAAAAACAGCTGCTCGAGCATGGTCGGCATCAACATAATTGTTGTAAGACATTTCTTTACCAGACAATTGTTTGGCGTGCGCAATTCCTTTTTCAGAACTAATACCGCGATATAACGCAGCAGATTGATGAGGGTTTTCGCCATAACGAAGAACCTCTGCTCTTGTAAAAGATGCTCCTACCCAGGAAGGTGAATCTTGTTCCGGAGTAATTTTTCTCGACATCCATCGAGCAATTAATGTGTCATACGTAGCAGTGTGAGAAAAAGCAACGGCAGACCAGTTGAGTCTTAATTCTCTTGAAATTCCTTGTTTTAGATTTTTAATCAGTTCAGGATAATCATTTGGTGAAACAATTACTGAAACGTTCTCAAAATTCTTGGCAGCAGCCCTAATTAAAGCCACTCCGCCTATGTCGATTTGTTCTATACACTGATCAAACTCTGCTCCCGAAGCGACTGTGTCAGTAAATGGATAAAGATTTACCACTACTAAGTCAAAAGGTTTTACTTTTAAATCGTCAATTGTTTTTTTATGATCTACATTTCTTACATCTGCCAATATTCCTGCATGAATTAAGGGATGAAGAGTTTTTACTCTGCCGTCTAATATTTCAGTAAAATTTGTAACTTCCGAGACCTGCACAACTGGAATATTTAAGTCTGAAATTAATTTTGCTGTGGCCCCCGTAGAAACTATTTCCACGCCAGCGTTATTTAATTCCTTGGCTAATTGTGCCAAACCTTCTTTGTTAGAGACACTAATTAAGGCTCTTCTTATTATGGTTTTACTCATATTAATGAAAGTGCCTTTCTACTCAAATGCTCAATCAAATCCTAGCCAGGATGTCATCGTGCATTAATTAGTATGTCTTTTTCTATTACTCTTCTTCTGGTAAAACTTCTTGAGGTCGATTTGATGCACTGCGATTCTTTCTCCAAGCAAAAACCACTCCTATGACTATCACTTGACCTATTAAGAACCAGGTCATATTTCTTTGAAAAACCTCTTTTGGCGAAACACCAAAATTAAGCAATAAATTATTTCCTAAAGATCCAGAACTCAAAAACCCCAAAATACTTAATAATGCCGATAACCCTAGAGACACAAAAAAAGAACTAACTAACCAAATAGAAGTTTTAGAGTTTCGCGTACTAAGTGCAATTAATGCACCTAAAACTATTGGAATTACAACCAAGAATTTCGTCCAAGTTGGTAAAGCAGTAGGAATTAATCCAAACCAAGGCCAAGCAGGCAACTGAGAAATTGTCACGTTATTGAGAGAAATACTTGAGCCTTGTCCAAAGGTCACCGTGGAACTTGTTATCCATGCCCATGACCACAAAACAAAATTTGGCAGCCAACCAATACCAGAAATAATTACTGCAACAGTGGCCACAATTCCACCTAGTAATGATGATTGCACCAGGAGCATATTTTCGTAATTAAAACCAATTGCAACCAAAACAATTAGAGAACCAACCAGAAGCGTTATAAAAGTAAATCTAAATATCAATTTAAATATCTTTTTCACCATTTCATCTAAATCATCAAAAATTAAAGACCAAGTTCCGCCCACTGTTCCTACAGCAAAAATCGACATTGATACCACCATTAAAGTGGGTTTGAGCATCACCTCAAACCAATTAATATTTTGAGGATCAACAAAGAACCTTAAAATAGCAACTACTCCACAATAAGAAATTGAAGCGACTGAAACTACAAGTAAAGAAATAAGTGTTGGTCTTTTCATCTCTTCATGAAGAGCAGAACGAATGGCCCACCTAGAAGATCGATAAAGAGAAAGCAGAGTTAATAGTAAAAATCCAAGAAAAGGTAAAGACAAAATTGTTGAATTTATAACGAGCGGGACTCCTTGCATAGCAAGGTATCCCCAAATAACAACCTTGAATGCTTCAGAAATTGAAGTAGAACTATCCCCTGCCAATATCCAAGTTGTGAAAATAAGTATTACCGAAAGTCCAAAAGTGATTAAGAATGTCCAAAGAGTTACTAAGAGTCCAGCAGTAACAACGCTATGGCGTTGAACTGGGGTATCAATCACAAATTTATTTTATTGCGGCACGTAACAAAAGTGCTGTTTCACTTGGAGTTTTACCTACTTTTACTCCAACTTTCTCTAAAGCAACTTTTTTTGCTTCAGCTGTACCGCTGGAACCTGAAACAATTGCGCCTGCATGCCCCATTGTTTTTCCTTCAGGTGCAGTAAATCCTGCGACATAAGCAACAACAGGTTTTTTGATATTTGCTTTTATAAATTCAGCTGCTTTTTCTTCTGCATCTCCTCCAATTTCACCGATCATAACAATTGCTTTTGTATCCGGATCGTTTTCAAATTCACGTAAAGCATCAATATGTGTTGTTCCAATTATTGGATCTCCACCAATTCCAATTGCTGTAGTGAAACCTAAATCTCTTAATTCATACATCATTTGATAGGTGAGAGTTCCTGATTTTGAAACTAATCCTATGGAACCTTTTGTCGTAATATCTGCTGGAATAATTCCTGCATTGCTAAGTCCTGGAGAAATAATTCCTGGACAATTTGGTCCAATGATTCTAGTTTTTCCTGATTTTTGCGCGTAAGTAAAAAAGTGAGCCGTGTCATGAACCGGTATTCCTTCAGTAATAACAACGACTAATGGCATTGCTGCATCTACTGCTTCAACCACTGCACCTTTAGCAAATTTTGGTGGCACAAAAACAACAGAAACATTAGCTCCAGTAGCTGCAATTGCTTCTTGAACAGAGTTAAAAACCGGAACATTTTGTCCTGCAACTTCCAGACTTTGTCCACCTTTACCAGGTGTTACTCCTCCAACAATTTTTGTTCCTGACTTAATCATTCTTTCGGTGTGTTTTTTTCCTTCAGAACCTGTCATTCCTTGCACAATTACTTTGCTGTTTTCATTTAATAAAATAGCCATTATTTAACACCTGCTGCAAGTTGTGCAGCTCTTGCTGCTGCGTCATCCATCGTGTCAACAATTTCAACATTGTCAGGTTTTGCTTCTCGTAAAATTCTTAAACCTTCTTGTGCATTATTTCCATCCAAACGAACCACAATTGGTCTTTGCACGTAATTAGAACCTGATTTCAAAATTTCGATTGCTTGAACAATTCCATTTGCCACTGCGTCGCATGCGGTAATTCCACCAAAAACATTTACAAAAACTGATTTAACTGAAGGATCAGACAAAATAATTCCAAGACCATCAGCCATAACCTGTGCGGAGGCGCCTCCACCAATGTCCAAAAAGTTTGCTGGTTTTACTCCCCCAAATTTTTCTCCAGCATAAGCAACAACATCAAGTGTGCTCATAACCAATCCGGCACCATTACCAATTATTCCTACACTGCCTTCAAGTTTTACATAATTTAAATCTTTTGCTTTAGCAGCTGTTTCTAGCGGATCAACATTTGCTGTATCTACCAAATTTTCATTTTCTGCATGTCTGAAATTTGCATTTTCATCAAGAGTTACTTTGCCATCGAGAGCAACTATTCGATCATCATTGGTTCTAACCAGTGGATTGACTTCTACTAATGTGGCATCAGTTGCTACAAAAAGTTTCCACATTTTCTCAATCAATGTAGCCACATCTTTTTGAACTTCTTGAGGTATTCCTGCTGCAATAGATATTTCCAAAGCCTTATTGCTATCAACTCCACTTAGAGGATCAATTTTGATCATCGCTAATTTTTCAGGCGTTTTTGCTGCTACTTCTTCAATATCCATTCCCCCAGCAACACTGGCCATGGAAAGAAAAGTTCTGTTTGTTCTATCAAGTAAGAAGGAAACATAATATTCTTCTTTAATATCTTCTGCTGGTGTGATCAAAATCTTTTTAACAATATGGCCTTTAATGTCTAAACCTAAAATATTTTTTGCTTTTTCTAAAGCTTCCTCGGGATTATTTGCAAGCTTTACTCCACCGGCTTTGCCTCGTCCACCAGTTTTTACTTGAGCTTTTACTACTACTGCGCAATTAAATTCAGCTGCTGCTTTTTGAGCATCTTCAGGAGTGCTAACAACTTTTCCAACTTGAGTGGTGACACCATGAGAAGCAAAAAGTTCTTTCGCTTGGTATTCGTACAGATCCACTTGTGTTTCTTACTCCTTATATGGCATTCAGACTTTAAACAATTGCTCTTAAGCCTATTTGCGAGCAGATTTGAGATGTGAACGGGAGTCAAATGACATTAGTCACTAACCCACCCGACTGTTACTGGTGTGACATCAGGCAAGGTTGAGGACAAGATGATGAAACTAAAAGCACCAAATAATAGATGGATCTCAGGTTCAATCCTGGTGGTCGCAATTGGTTTAACACTTGCGTTGGCGTTGCCCTCTAATTTTGCTGGTTCATCAGAACCTGTCGTCGTAGCAGATGCATCAACTGAAATTTCTGTAGCAAATGAAGATGTGGGGGCAGCAGATCTTCCAATTGTGCAAAATCCTGTAGTCGCAAAATTAGGTGCACCTGGAACAGAAGAAAAAATTCAAAAGTTTAAAGCCCAAGCTGCAGACATTGCTGCTAGAGAAGCTGCACGCATTGCTGCTGAAAAAGAAAAGAAAGCAGCAGCAAGAAGAGCGCTAAGAGCGAAATACACAGTGAATCCTGCACGAGCAAGAATTTCAGTTGGTTATGGCAGAAAAGGAAGAATGTGGGATTTAGGTTGGCACACCGGAATTGATTTCAATGGCAATTTCGGAGATTCAGTTTATGCAGCACGAGTAGGCACAGTAATTTTTACTGGTTGGAGACCTGCATATGGAAGAACAATTGAAATAAGACACCTTGATGGAGTGGTGACTCGTTATGCACATTTATCTCGCATAAGAGTTGAAGCTGGACAAGAAGTTGACGTAGGACAGCGCATAGGAAACATTGGCGCATCCGGAAATGCTTTTGGTGCACATTTACATTTTGAAACTTTAATTAATGGAAATTACAAGAATCCTGGAATTTGGCTTTGGGGATCTGACTAACTTAAAGCTTTTCCACCGGTGCATATCTAAGTAATAAACGTTTTATTCCATGTGAACCAAAATCAATTGTAGCCTCGGCACTTTCCCCACTTCCCCCGGTTTCAGTAACGGTTCCTAAACCAAATCTTTCATGCAAAACTTTGTCTGAAACATTAAGAATTAAATACTGCTTAGGTTCTTTGGGCTTACTTGCTCGTGACATGGCAGGTGCTGCTCCAAAACCACCAGAAGAAACAGGTTGATTAATTGGCTCTAATCTTTGCCAACTTATAAGTGACGCAGGTATTTCATCTAAGAATCTAGAACTTGGATTGTAAGAGGGAGCACCCCACACAGATCTAGTTACTGAGCGGGTTACATAAAGTCTTTCTCTTGCTCGTGTGATTCCAACATAAGCAAGTCTTCTTTCTTCTGATAATTCTTTTTCATTTGTTTGCGACCTAGCATGAGGAAAAATTCCTTCCTCCATTCCCGTTAGAAAAGTGATTGGAAATTCCAATCCTTTTGCGGTGTGCAAAGTCATTAGAGTGATCAATCCTTCTTCGTTTCCTGGCACATCATCTGAATCTGCAACCAGCGAAACATGTTCTAGGAATTGCGCTAAGCCGTTTTCTCCAGCGGAATGGCTTGCTTCAAATTCTCGGGCAACTGATTCAAGTTCTGTTAGGTTTTCAACTCTTCCTTGATCTTGTGCATCATCTGAATTAAAAAGAATTTCTAAGTACCCTGTTTTTTCCAAAACGGCGTGAACAATTTCCGAAGGTTTAACATCTGCTAAAAACATCTCTCTAAAACTTTGCATCATCTCGGAAAACTCAACCAAAGATGAACTTGCTTTGGTACTTAATTCACTTATTTTTGCGGCTTGTGCAATTGCTTGCCCATAACTTAATTTATTCTTTCTAGCAAAATTATCGATTACATCTTCGGCCTTATCACCAATTCCTCTTTTAGGAACATTGATAATTCTTCTTAAAGATAATTCGTCATCAAGATTAATAATTGCTCTTAGATAAGCCAGGATGTCCTTAACTTCTTTTCTCTCGTAAAACTTTAATCCGCCGACTACCCGGTAGGGAACTCCAATTCTTATAAAAACTTCTTCTAAAGCTCGAGATTGATTATTTGTTCTATAAAAAACAGCAATCTGTCCGTACTTATAGTCATGTTCTTCTCTAAGTCTTTCTATTTCTAAAGCAACAAATGACGCTTCATCATGTTCATTGTCTGCGACATAACCAACTATTGGCTCCCCACTACCAGCATCTGTCCAAAGTTTCTTTTCTCTTCTTTCAGCATTTTGAGAAATAACAGCATTTGCAGCAGTTAAAATATTTTGAGTTGAACGATAATTTTGTTCTAAAAGAATTGTTTTTGCTTCTGGATAATCTCTTTCAAATTCTTCAATATTTCTAATTGTTGCCCCACGAAATGCATAAATAGACTGATCCGCATCTCCTACGACGCAAAGTTCTCCTGGAACTAAACCATCTTTTGTAGTTCCAACCAATTCTTTGATCAACATGTATTGAGCATGGTTTGTGTCTTGATACTCATCAACCAAAATGTGTTTAAATCTTGATCGGTACTTTTGTTTAACATCAGGAAATAGTTGCAGCAGGGCAACAGTGGCGCCAATTAAATCATCAAAATCAAATGCATTTGCTCTGGCAAGTCTTCGATCGTAATCTCCATAAACTTGAGCAACTAATTTTTCTTGTTCCGTTTCAGCTTTACTCATAAAGGTTTCGTGGTCAATTAGTTCACTTTTTAAAGTAGATATTTGATTAGCGATAGATCTTGGACTTAGTGCTTTTGAATTAATATCTAAACTTGCGGCAACCATGGTGATTAAACGAAGAGAATCAGCGGAATCATAAATTGAAAAATTTGAAGTTCTACCTAGACGTGAAGCTTCACCTCTTAAAATTCGAACACAAGCAGAGTGAAATGTTGAAACCCACATCATTCGAGCAGGGCCACCAACTAAATCAGCCACCCTTTCTTTCATTTCCCCTGCTGCTTTATTGGTGAAAGTAATAGCCAAAATTTCATGAGGGGCAACACCGCGATCACTCATTAAATAGGCGATTCGTCTTGTTAAAACTCGTGTTTTGCCAGAACCAGCGCCAGCAACAATTAAGAGAGGGGAACCCTGATGAGTTACCGCTGCTCTTTGCTGAGGATTCAAATCATCTAAAGCCGATTGATTAACAGACATTGCTTAAGTCTAAGTTGTTACCTATGAGTTCACCTGTTCTAACACCTCTAGAGCTACCTAAATCTGGTGCCAAAGTTTTAGTTATCACAGCACATCCTGACGATGTTGATTTTGGTGCCGGCGGAACTATTGCAACTTTGACAAAACTTGGCGTGGAAGTTACTTACTGCATAACTACAGATGGTCATCAAGGTGGTGAAGATGAATCAATTAGTAGAGACGAGATGCGAAAAATCAGAAGAGTGGAACAAACGGCTGCAGGAAAAATACTTGGAGTAAATAACATTCATTATTTAGGAAAAGATGATGGTTCAATTGTGCCAAGTCTTTCTTTACGGGAAGAATTTGTCAGAATTATTCGAATGGCAAAACCCGACATATTGATAACTCAATCTCCAGAAAGAAATTGGGCTCGAATGCCTGCCTCCCATCCAGATCACATGGCAGTTGGAGAAGTTGCCGTGCAAGCCGTTTACCCAGATGCTAGAAATAAATTTGCTTTTCCACATTTACTAAAAGAAGGTCTGCAACCGTGGAATGTGCCAAAAATATGGGTAATGTCCCATCATTCACCTACCAGATACTTAGATATAACAGAAAACATCGAATTAAAATTTCAAGCTTTGGAATCTCATAAATCACAAACAGCGCATGTCACAGACTTAAGAGAACGAGTAACAGGATGGATGACATTGGCCTCAAAAGCAGCGAACCTGCCCGAAGGCAGGTTCGCTGAAATGTTTTTTGAAGTTAACGCTTAAACATAAACTGCCACTGCCATATTTGCCAGTGTCAGTAATCCAATCAATCCCCAAATAGCTGTTGAAACTGAAGGTTTTTTTCGATTTATAAAAACTAAAACTGTTATTACCAAAACCACCAGTAATTTAATAGAAATTTTGGTCATATTCAGTTCTTCATCGACTGCTCCAGATTCTGCAAGACCTACCAAGGCAACACCTGTTACTAATTGAGTCAATGCTCCGTGGAACATTGCAGGGTTTACTGTTTTAATTTTGGATTTCATCTGTACAAAAAATCCACCAAATAATGCAGCAAGACCAATAAAGTGCGCTAACACAAATGATTTATAAGTAATGTCCATATTTAAAGAATACGCTTCTGATACATTTAAAATATGAAAACACGCAGCGTTTTAATAACCGTAATGGCAAGTTCTATCGTTGTTTCCTTGGGAATTTTCTTTGGACTTTGGTATGTCTCTGGTGGGCTCAGTGATAGGGGTAGAAAAGGTATTACTGTAACCGGATCAGCACAAGTAGAAGCTAAAGCAGACACAGCGGTTTGGAATATTTACATAAATACACAACTTGCATCAATTTCTGAAGCAGTGGCAAAAGTTGATACAGACACAAAAGCCTTAACTGAATACTTAATTTCCCAGGGAATTTCCGCAAGTGAAATCACCTCTTTTGGTGTATCAACTTCTACTGCTTTTGAGGTAGCCAATGGAACTCAATCTTCAAACATAATTGGTTATGTTGCAAATAATTCATTAAGAGTTAGAACAAAAGAAGTTTTAAAAGTAAAAACGGCTAGTGAAAATATTGGACAAGTTCTTCAAACAGGAATTTCTGCTAGTTCAGGTAGCCCTGAATATTACTTATCTAACCTGGCAGAACTAAGACCTAAAGTTATCGAAGAAGCAGTTGCTGATGCCAAAACTAGAGCAACTGCAATGGTTGTAGCGATCGGTGGAAAAGTAGGAGATCCAATTTCGGGATCGAGCGGTTCGGTGCAAGTAAACCCTCCAGATTCTGTTGAATCAGAGTATGGAAGTTATGACACATCAACAATTGAGAAAAGCGTTCGAGCAGTTGTTAGTGTTACTTTCCAAGTAAATTAAGACTTGACAGAATTTATAACGACTTCAATTCTTTGTAACTCTTTCAAATCGCTGTAGCCAGTTGTGGCCATTGCCTGCTTAAGCGCTCCTACTAAATTAAGTGTTCCTTCTGCATTAATTGAGGGACCAAACAAAATCTGTTCCAATGTTCCAGCAATACCAAGTTCTACAACTTGACCTCTTGGTAAATCTTTATGAACTGCTTCAGAACCCCAATGCTTACCAGCACCTGGAGCACTACTTGATCTTGCTAATGCCGAACCAACCATTACAGCATCTGCACCCATTGCAATAGCTTTACTAATATCGCCACTTTTACCAACTGAACCATCTGCAATTACGTGAACGTATCTTCCTTCTGATTCATCTAAATATTCTCTACGGGCTGCTGCTACATCAGCTACAGCTGTTGCCATCGGAACTCTCACGCCTAAAACATCTGCTGTGGTGTGAGCTGCTCCGCCACCAAAGCCAACTAAAACTCCTGCTGCACCTGTTCTCATCAAATGCAAACCTGCTTGGTGTGATGCGCATCCTCCAACAATTACCGGAACATCTAATTCATAAATAAACTTTTTCAAATTCAATGGCTCATCACCAGTTGAAACATGTTCAGCACTTACTGTTGTGCCTCGAATTACAAAAATATCAATACCTGCTTCTACAACAGATTTAGAATGTTTAACAACTGCG
Organism: Actinomycetota bacterium; assembly: GCA_046046315.1. Lineage (GTDB taxonomy): Bacteria > Actinomycetota > Actinomycetes > S36-B12 > UBA5976 > ATZT02. Next base: position 29,132 of record JBJOKB010000050.1, read on the forward strand.
CGTGGAGAAAGCGATGCAGCAGCAACAACACCGGCTGATTTAATTTGTTGAATTCGTTCTTTGATTAGTTCTGGTTTTATCGGGGCTGAATAAATTTGTTGTAATAATTCAACAGCAGAACTTGATTTTGAATTAGCTATTTTTTTAAATTCACTTTGTGGATCTTCGTAACGAGTCCATAAACCTTCTAAATCTAAAACTGCTAAACCACCTAGTTGGCCATATTTGATTGCGATTTCAGGAGAAACAACTGAATCCATAGGGGCAGCCACAATTGGGAAAGCAAAGTCGTAGGCATCTATTTTCCAACTTGTAGAAACATCTTCTGGATTTCTAGTTCTTCTAGTTGGAACTAGAGCAATATCGTCGAATGAATATGCGATTCGACCTCGCTTAGTACCACCGATTTCTACTTCAGCCACAATGAAGAAGCCTATCTTGCAGCCTCCAACTCTGCGCTTTAGTAACCCGCAAAACCACTAAGTATTGCTCAAATGATGTTCCAGCGAATCCCTTGAGCCACCCCATGGGTTCGATTTTTTACTCTTAGTTTGGCAAAGATTCTTCTCTCATGAGTTTTAACCGTAGGAAGAGAAATTTTTAGCTCCTGAGATATTTGTTGATCACTTTTACCCCTAGATAAGAAGTGCAAAATTTCGATTTCTCGAACTGTTAACTTGGGAGTTTTTCCTTTTGGTGTTTTCATTTTTGAAATCATCTTGTCCTTTGCCTTACCTACCAAAAGGGCAGCTATCAAAATTTGAAACTCTAATTCGGTTGATTCTGTCTTGATTATGGCGTCAGAAAACTTCAAAACGGCAGGACTAATTTCATTTATTTGATTCGGTTTAATGATTAATGCAAAACTTCTTTTTGGAACAATATGTTTTTTTCTTATTTTTGACGCTGCTAGTGGATTCAAAAATATCAAATTTGGATTAATTTGTTCAATTGACTTGGTGATGAATCTATCTTGTGTGCAGAAGTGTAATTCTGTTACTAGCTTAGATTTTTGAATTTTAGATTGTAAATTTTTAATCAAAGTAGGACTGGATTCACAGACTAATACTTTCATCACATAAATGTGACGAGGGAAAAGATTAAAAGGTTTCTGCTACTGCCCTACTGCGTTACAAATTGCAGTGATTGTGGAAGATAAATCCCCAGCTCTTTTAAATCCTTGAGGCAATTTATCGGGCCACCCAGGTCCTGCCATTAATAACAATGGGGTGGGACGTGCATTTATTAAGTTTTCAAATTCTGCAGGTATTGCTTTAACTGGAACTTGTCCCCAAATCAAAACAGCAGCCGGAGCTAATCTTTTAATTGCACTTAACAGAGAGGAATGGGGAACCCGTGCTCCTAAAGCTCTACTTCCCACTCTTCGTTCAGCTAATGCCGCAGCAGCAACGTACTGCGGAATAGTGTGTAAATCATCTGGCGCAGAAGCTAAAAGTACAGGTCTAATGTTTACTGGTGCAATTAGTTGATCTGCTCTTTGTTTCATCTGTCCAATAATGGATTCACTTAAAATATGTTCTGATTCAATTCCCTCACCAGTCAATTCCCATTTCTTTCCCATGGCAAATAGAACTGGGGTTAACAATTTTTCCCAAGTCCAAATAACACCGCGAGCATGAATACTGTTTTGAATCAACTGTGAACAAGCAGGAGCATCAAGTGAATAAGCTGCTTTTGCTAATCCCCTGGCAATTGCCGGAGCACCTTGCATCGATAAAACAGCTCCGCCACCTGGGTGGCCAAATTCTGATTCAATTCCCAATTCATTCAAAACAGTATCGATTTTGTTGCCCAATGTATTTGTGTCCATTAAAGAAATTTCTTGAACGTTGTTCATTTCTGAATTAAGTGCTACTCGTGCCGCTTCTCCAGCTGGCATTCCCGATAAAACTAAACGTCTCATAAGTTCCAGGCGTGCAATATCTGTGATGCAGTAGCGACGATGCCCCCCGGAAGATCGATCACTTGGACAAAGTCCATAGCGACGTTCCCAGGTTCGAAGGGTTGCTGGGGCAACACCAACTCGTCTGGCGACCACGGCAACGGTCAAACCCAGTGAGATTTGGTCTGCTTCGTATTCGGACATAGGCCAATTCTCTCTCGGTTGAACAACTTTGGCCAATCGTAAGGCCGTGAGAGAGACTTCACAAAATTAGTCAGGGGGCATGATTGACTAAGTTATGAACAATATTCTATATTGGAAGATATCACCGAAACAAAAGGAAAATCATGGCTGATGTGACCCGCTTACCTGGCCCAAACGCAGATTTATGGGACTGGCAGCTTAAAGGGGCATGCCGTGGTGAAGATCCTGAGATCTTCTTTCACCCTGAGGGTGAACGCGGACCTGCTCGCGAAAACAGAATTGCTTTAGCAAAATCTATTTGTTCAACTTGCCCTGTTTTGCGTCAATGTGCTGAACACGCTTTGGCTGTTCGTGAACCATACGGAGTATGGGGTGCGATGAGTGAAGATGATCGTGAAGCAATTTATGCACCAGTCAAGGAAGTTCTTCCAGTAGCTGGTTAATACTTTTTATCTGTAAACCTTCCAAAAAAATGCCCCCGCAAAATTCACGGGGGCATTTGAATTTTTAAATTCTAATTTTTAGTTCTTATAAATTGCGCAACTTCAGCATTCTTTCTTAAATTAATCAGATCATCAGCCGAAGGAAGAGTTGGTCTGTCACGTTCAACTTTTACCAGGCACAAAAAACCGAGGTAATCATTATCTGTTGATCTAAATTGATGCCAAGCCCAAGATGGAACATATAAAAGATTATTTATATCTAATTTAATGATTTTATCTTCGACTAAACAAAAACCTTTGCCTCTAATTGGAATCACGATGTGTATATGTTCGTGTTTTTCTAACGTTGTATGCCCTCCTGGTAACACTTCAAAATATCTGACTTCAAAGCCCTCAGGAGTGTTCTCTGCAAATAGCTTTTTTCGAGTTACATCTTTAAAAGAGGGGTTACCATCTTCATCCTTATAAACTAATTCTTCAATTCCCGACCATTTAAAAGGTTCAGTTTGAAAGACATTAATTTGATTTTCGTTTTTTTCCATAAAATAATTATTTACAAATTTCTCTTTGAATTAATGACTCCGGTATCAAATCCAGCAAGGTGAAGTCCGCCATTAAATCTTGCGTGTTCTATTTTTAAACACTTATCTTGAACAACGTTTAATCCTGCCTCAGTGCCTCGTTCTGCTTCTGGTTGGTTGCTGATTCCTAATTGCATCCAAAAAGTCTTGGCTTTTATTTCAATTGCCTCATCTAAAACTTCTGGAATTGCGGAGGGTTTTCTAAAAACGTCAACAATATCAACTGCTACAGGAATATCTTTTAAAGATTTATAGGTTTTTAAACCTAAAATACTTTCAACACTTGGATTTACTAGATATAAATCAAAATTACTGGACGCTAACAAATATGTGATAACAAAAAAAGATGCCCTAGATGAATTGTCTGATGCTCCAACTACAGCAACTGTTTTTGAATTTCTTAAAATCTCAGAGATTTCTGATGCATCTGGTTCATGCCATTTCATTTAGCTTTTTCTCCAGTTGCGGCCTCAAGTGCTTGATCTATGTCCCAAATAATATCTTCAATATCTTCAATACCTACGCTAATTCTGATCAAATCTGACTTTACTCCAGCAGACTTCAGTTGCTCATCAGTTAATTGGCGATGCGTAGTTGAAGCAGGGTGAATTACCAGAGTTCTCACATCTCCCACATTGGCTAAGTGAGAAGCTAGTTTAAGAGAATTTATGAATTTTTCTCCAACTTCTCTTTCTCCTTTTACCCCAAAACTAAATACAGATCCTGTTCCTAATGGTAGATATTTTTTTGCACGTTCAAAGTGAGGATGTTTTTTTGATCCAGCAAAATTAACCCAAGAAATGCGAGGATCATTTTCTAGAAAGTTTGCTACGGCAATTGCGTTTTCAACGTGATCTTTCATTCGCTGTGACAAAGTTTCTATTCCTTGAATCAATAAGAAAGCTGCTATTGGAGTTAGAGAAGATCCGATATCTCGTAATTGTTCACTTCTAATTTTGGTTAAGAAACCGTATTCTCCAAAATTTCCCCACCAAGAAACTCCACCGTAGTAAGCAACTGGTTCAAGCATGGATGGAAATTTTCCATTTCCCCAATTAAATTTTCCGGACTCAACAATAATTCCGCCTAAAGTTGAACCGTGTCCACCCATAAATTTTGTCAAACTGTGGACCACTATGTCGGCGCCATGTTCAATTGGTCTAATTAAATAAGGAGTAGTAATAGTTGAGTCTATTATTAAAGGAATCCCATGATCGTGGGCAACTTTTGCTAAACCGGCAATATCGGCAACTTCATTAGATGGATTTGACACAACTTCTGCAAAAATAAATTTAGTTTTTTCTGTAAGAGCTTTTTTGTAATCCTCTGGATCTGAACTTGAAACAAAAGTTGTCGAGACCCCAAACTTCTTCATGGTTACATCTAGTTGGGTAATTGTGCCACCATAAAGATTTGCAGAAGCTACAACATGATCACCATTACCAACTAGTGATGCAAATACTAAAAATTGAGCTGATAAACCAGAAGCGGTTGCTACTGCACCAATGCCGCCTTCAAGTGCAGCGACTTTTTCTTCTAATGCTGCAACTGTTGGATTTGAAATCCTGCTATATATGTTTCCATATTTTCTCAGGGCAAAAAGATCGCCTGCATCTTCTGTATTTTCAAAAACAAATGCTGTTGATTGATATATGGGTACTGTTCTTGATCCTGTTTCTTTGTCCGGGGCAGTTCCCGAATGCAAGGATTTAGTTTTGAATCCAAATTCATGATCTGACATAAATCAACGCTACCACATTTAAAATCTGCGAACTTTTTGCAATAAATCTGACGAAGCGACTCATTTATGGCCTGCTTCAAACAATGGTAGCATTTTCATATCTATGTCAAAATTTCAAATTACGTATTTAGTCGATTCGAATTCCGCTGATGATTTATTTCATTCAATAAAAGTTGAGCAAACTACAGAATTTCCTTTTGAGCTTTCCCCTGAATGGATTCAGAATGAAATTGTTGGACAACTAATTTCTAAAAATGAAAAGCAAAATAAAACTGAAATAATAATTCAATATGATTTAGCTATAACTGGAAAAGAATTACCACAATTACTAAATATAATTTGGGGAAATATTTCAATGTACCCAAATGTAAAAATTATTAATCTAAGTTTTAGTAATGAATTATTGCAATTTCTTAAAGGTCCTAGATTTGGTATTTCAGGTTTACGAAAAAAACTTAATGTTTCATCAAGACCAATACTTGCTACCGCTTTAAAACCAATGGGTCTTAGTTCCACCGAGTTTGCTCAAATGGCCAAAACACTTGTTGAAGCTGGATTTGATTTAATAAAAGATGATCAAAGTCTTGCAAACCAGACCTGGGCGCAATGGCTTGAAAGAGTAAAAATTATTTCACAAACCGTAAATGAAGCGAATTCTAAATTTGGAAAAAATACAATTTATGCTCCAAGTTTAAATAGACCTGCAGATGAGATTGCTGATTGCGCATTTGAAGCGAAAAGTTTTGGAGCTGGTGCATTTTTAGTGATGCCAGGAGTTTTTGGTTTTGACACAATGCGCATGCTTGCTGACAATGATGAACTGGCACTTCCCATTATGAGTCATCCATCAATGCTTGGGTCATTTTTTATGGATCAAAATCAAGGTCTGACTCATGAGTTAGTCCTAGGAACACTTAATCGAATAAGTGGTGCAGATATTTGTATATTCCCTAATTTTGGTGGACGGTTTAGTTTTACTCCAGAAGAGTGTTTAAGTATTTCTAATTCTTGTCGAAATGATATGTCTCATATAAATAAAATTTGGCCAAGTCCAGGTGGTGGTATGACGATTGAAAGAATTCCAGAGATTATTAATTTCTACGGTAATGACACGATCTTATTAATTGGTGGAGCACTTCATCGTAATAACTTATTTAACAATGCAAAAGAATTATTTGAGTTAGTTAATAAATTAGAATCCTAAAAAGTTTAGAATTATCTAGGAAAAGCTGCTGCTACTCCGCCATCTACTGCTATTACAGATCCAGTTGTTCTAGATGATTCATCTGATAACAAATAACTAGTAGTTAAAGCAACATCTTTAGATGTCACATGAACTTTCAACATGTTTCTCGAAGCATAAAAATCTTCTAATTCTTCTGGTTTGACTCCATGGGCCGCGGCTCTTTGCTCACGAATTCCGCCTTCCCAAAGCTTTGAATTATCAAATATGGCATCTGGGTTGATGGCGTTTGCTCTTATTTGTGCAGATCCGCCTTCGATTGCAGCAATTCTCATTAGTTGCAACATTCCAGCTTTGCTTACAGAGTAGCCACCAAATCCTGCACCGGGTGAAAAAGCATTTTTACTAGCAATATAAACAAGGGATCCGCCAATTCCTTGTTTTCTTAAATTAATCATTGCGTGCTTTGTGATTAAGAATGAACTGGAAAGATTAACTGCCAATCCCTGATTCCATTTATCAAGAGTTAATTCTTCTAATGAATCGGAAACACCAATTCCTGCACTCATAACAACACCATCAAATCCACCAAAATTCTTAATTGCAGAGTTTATTGTTTCGACAACCACTGATTCTTTTGTTTGATCTCCCACAACAAATTCTGGCTTAAGTCCTTTATTTGCTGAAATCAATTTTTCAGTTTCTTTAAGTCCTTCTTCACCAAGATCGGCTAAAACTAAACTTGCCCCTTGAGATGCAAGTTCAAGAGCTATTCCCCTACCAATTCCAGAACCTGCTCCTGTGACAACAAAAACATGACCTGCAAATTTTTGTGGTTTAGGTTTTGAACTTAATTTGTAAAGTTCCATTGGCCAATAATCAAATCCAAAAACCTCAGAATCTCCAATAGTGTCTGCTGCCCCAAATGCATCTATAACTCTTCCTGCAACGGAATGTGTATGAAATGCAATATCGGCAAGCATCTTGCCTTCATTTTTACTAGAGCCAGTTGTAATAGAACCAATGCCTGGGAGTAAAACAACACGTGGATCTGGATCGTGCATTGAATATCCTGCAGGAAGTAATGATTTGTTTTCTTCAAAATATTTTTTATATCTTTCAACATATTTATCAATCACTGAAATAGAATTTGCCGGATCTGCTTTTTCAGGTAGAACAGCAGACCAAGGCCTAATTCTTAACATGTGATCAGCACTGGATGAACCTGCCTCAGCAATTGCAGGTAAATCTTTTCGTTTAGAGATTTCTTGAAGACGATTATCAACTGTCAAAACTCTTCTTGTTTTTTTGCTTAATTTTCCTCTTAAAGCTAAAAGCAAATCATTAAGCTCCTGATCACTTGGACCTACATGGTCAAATTTTGCTGCTGGTTTAACAGCCAAAGAATCTAAATATTTATTGGCTTTATTAACTGCATTCATTGTTTTGTCTTTACATACATCACTATTTTCATCCCAGACAATTAATCCGTGATGCGCCAAAACAATTCCTTCCATATCTGCAAATTGGGAAGAGAATTTACTTAATTCAAAACCTGGTCTAATCCAATCCACGTAAGCAAATCCATCACCTAAAGCTTCTTGGACTGCTTTCTTGCCACCTTTGTGATTTGTTAAAGCACATATTGAATCTGCATGAACATGATCTATGTGCTTAGAAGGTAAAAATGCATGCAGCAAGGTTTCTATAGATGGTCTTCTACTATTTGGATCAACTAACGCTTTTCCAACTAAATCAGTCATTTCTTCATCTGAAAGTTTTTCAAATTGTTTTAAACTTAATAGTTCTTCTAAATACAATGCCGGATAATCAACAGCAACAGCATTTGTCATATCCGCGCCTGATCCCTTAACCCATAAAACCGTGCGCTTTCTTCCTAGATGATCTGTAATTTCACCTTTAGCAGAAGTATTACCTCCTCCAAAAACAACTAAAGATTGGTCTGCTCCAATAAATTGAGAACGCGAAACTAATTCTTCTAGTGCTTTTGGGATGGTGGTCAATTTAGTTTCCTTGTTTTCTATTAGCTGGAGTTTCACCTTTTGAAACTTCAATTACGCCTAACTCTGTAACTATTGCTGAAATATATTTTGCCGGAGTCACATCAAAGGCTGGGTTGTAACCCCTGGACTCTAGAGGTGCAACTCTTACTCCATTAAAATTTAAGATTTCAGAATCATCACGCAATTCAATTTCAATTTCATTTCCTGTTTTTGTCGATAAATCCACAGTGGATTCAGGTGCTACAACCATAAACGGAATATTTGCAGCATGACAAGCTAATGCAACTCCCAAAGAACCGATTTTGTTTGCAGTATCTCCATTTGCAGCAATTCGATCTGCACCAATTAACGCAACATCTACTTCACCTCTAAGAATGGTGCTGGCTGCTGCACCATCTGCTAAAACTAAATGTGGAATTTTATTTTGTACTAATTCCCAAGCAGTTAATCTTGCGCCTTGCAAAAGCGGTCTTGTTTCATCTGCAAAAACATTTTCAACTAAACCCCGTTCGTGTAATTCTCTTATAACACCAAATGCTGTTCCCCAAGCAGTTGTCGCAAGCATTCCAGTATTGCAATGGGTAAGAATTCTTAAAGGTCTTCTCGTTATTTTATTTAAAATCCAATCAGCGCCAAGTTGGCCAGTTTTCTTATTTCCTTTTTCATCTTCTGCGGCAATTTGTTTTGCTAAAGCTAAAACTGCATCGCGACCATTTTCTAATTGTGTGAGTGCTTTATCTACACCCCAGGCAAGATTTACTGCTGTTGGTCTTGCATCTCTGATTTTGAGAATTTGTTTTTCTAATTCATCTTTTGACCAGTTTTCTTTTTTCCCCTGATCGATTGCAGTAACAACTCCATATGCACCGGTTGCTCCTAAAGCAGGGGCTCCCCTAACTGCTAAACAAACAATCGCATCAACTAACTGATCAACTTTTGTGATTTCCAAAAATGAAACTTCATGAGGAATCTTCGTTTGATCTAGCAGACGAAGGTGGTCTTCCACCCAAACAACAGCGCGCAATTTTCATCCTTTGTGTCGTATATAACAGAATAGTGTGCTTCAATAAAATCAATTTCAAGTGTTGAATGTGGGTAAAGGAGTTTTTGCATGAAGCAAATAATACGAGTTTTATTAGGTATCTCAGTCTTATGTATTTTTTCCTTAGCTCCAGCTCAGGCTCACACAGAACTAGTCTCTGTTGAACCAGCAACTGATCAGGTCATGCTAACGCTGCCATCAGAAATTAAATTAACTTTTGGAGAATCAGTTATAGCTGAAGGAACTTTTGCTTCAGTTACCACATCTTCAGGATCTGTTGAAACAACTGTAAGAGTTGAAGCTGCAGAAGTTTATGTTTCAATTCCAACAGATGTTGTAGGTCCAGATATAACAATTTCTTGGAAAACAGTTGCTGCTGATGGTCATCCTTTGGACGGAGAAGTTGTTTACAAACTTGCAGAAGCTCGAGATGTGGCAACACCAGAAGTGACAACCATGGAAGAAGAACCTGTAGTAATAAGTGCACCAGTTGAAGAAAATTCTTCTAACATTAGTTGGCTACAATGGCTTTCCCTTGGTGCATCAATTGGAATTGCTATTACTTTCTTTTTGAAAATGCGCAAAAAATAAGAGACGTTCAAATTTATTGAACGTCTCTTATTTTATTTTTAATATTTAGTGACTATGTCCACCTGCGCCATGGCTGTGTCCGTGACCCTTTTCTTCTTGGTCAGCTTTCTTTTCCACAACCAAAACATCAGTGGTTAATAGCATCGCTGCAATTGAAGCAGCATTTTGAAGCGCTGATCTTGTAACTTTCACAGGATCAACAATTCCCGCTTTCAATAGATTTCCAAATTCGCCGGTTGCTGCGTTGTAGCCTTCACCAGTTTTCATTTCTGCAACTTTTGCTGTAACTACGTAGCCTTCGGCACCTGCGTTTTGGGCAATCCAGCGAAGTGGTTCAACACCAGCAGTGCGAATAATTTCAACACCAGCAGCTTCATCACCTGTTTTGTTTAATTTATCTTTCAAAACAGAAACTGCTTGAGTCAAAGCTGATCCTCCACCTGCCACAATTCCTTCTTCAATGGCAGCACGTGTTGCAGAAATTGCATCTTCTACACGGAACTTTGTTTCTTTTAATTCAACTTCTGTTGCACCACCAACTTGGATGACTGCAACACCGCCTGAAATTTTTGCTAGACGCTCTTGAAGTTTTTCTTTATCCCATGATGAATCAGTGCGATCCATTTCTGCACGGATTTGAGCAACTCGAGCATCAACTGCCTTTTTATCTCCTGCGCCACCAATTACAGTTGTGTTGTCTTTTGTAACAACAACTCGTTTGGCTTTACCTAGTACTTCTAAACCAACTTGATCAAGTTTTAAACCAACTTCTGGTGAAACAACTTGAGCAGCAGTCAAGATTGCAAGATCTTCCAACATAGCTTTGCGGCGATCGCCAAATGCTGGTGCTTTAACTGCAACAGAGGTGAAAGTACCTTTGATTTTATTTACAATCATCGCACTTAATGCATCGCCTTCAACGTCTTCTGCGATAACAACTAGTGGTTTTCCTGCTTGAACAACTTTTTCCATTAATGGAAGTAGTTCATTTATTGAAGCAATTTTATTTTGCACTAGCAGAACATAAACATCCTCTAAAACTGTTTCCATGCGTTCGGCATCAGTCACAAAATAAGGTGAGATGTATCCCTTATCAAATTGCATACCTTCGGTGTAGTCCAATGCCACATCCATTGTCGAAGATTCTTCAACGGTAATGACGCCGTCTCTACCAACTTTGTCAAAAGCTTGCGCGATTAAATCACCAAGCTTTGGATCTTGAGCAGAAATAGTTGCGACTTGAGCAATTTCTTCTTTTCCATTAACTGGTTTTGCTAAGCGATGCAGTTCTTCGCTAACAGCTGCAACGGCTGCATCAATTCCTCTTTTAATTCCCATTGGATTTGCACCAGCAGCAACTTGACGCAAACCTTCGTGAACCATTGCTTGCGCTAAAACTGTTGCGGTAGTTGTTCCATCTCCTGCAATGTCATTAGTTTTGGTGGCTACTTCTTTTACAAGTTGAGCACCTAAGTTTTCAAAAGCATCTTCTAATTCAATTTCTTTAGCAATGGTTACACCGTCGTTAGTAATTGTTGGTGCACCCCATTTTTTACCAATTACAACGTTACGGCCCTTTGGTCCAAGTGTTACTCGAACAGTGTTGGCCAAAATGTCAACGCCGTTTTCTAGTTTGTGACGGGCTTCTTGATTGAAGTCCAGAATCTTTGCCATTTGTTTTTATTTCCTATTCAGCTATTTAACTTTTATTTGCTCCGGAAAAATTCTTTTTCCGGAGCTTTTTATTAAGGTTTCTTATTTTGTGACGACTGCGAGCACATCGCGTGCTGATAACAGCAAATAATCTTTGCCGTCATAGCTAACTTCAGTTCCGCCGTATTTTGAGAAAACTACGGTGTCACCTGTTTTGATATCCATAGGGATACGCTTTTCGCCATCTTCGTCAAAACGACCTGGACCAACTGCAATGACTTTTCCTTCTTGTGGTTTTTCTTTTGCAGTGTCAGGTATTACTAAGCCTGACGCAGTTTTTGTTTCAGCGTCTAGTACTTCAACGAGGATTCGATCCTCGAGTGGTTTAATTTGGACCGCCACGGTCTACTCCCCTTCATGGGATTTTTACTCGGAAT
>JBJOKB010000076.1:0-4620 GCA_046046315.1 Actinomycetota bacterium
GGCACTATTACTTGATCACTAATGGCTTCAGCTAATGAAGACATGTGTTTATTAATCCCTAACTCCACTCCAGAGCATGTCGGATGAATGGCTAGAGAAGAAAGTTTGGTCTTGATCTGTAATTTAGGAAGAATCTTTTCGTTAACGAATCGCAAAACATCAACTACTGGAATTTGGGTTTGCCCAAAAATCTGGGTTAAACCATGAGTGCACGAGGTTGCATCGGAAACAACTGGCAAGTTCACTTTAGTCACTTGTTTCATTATTTCTTTTTTAGTTTTCAAAGCCATAACTTCATAACCTTGTGTTAAACCTTTCGAAGCCCAAGGTGTGCCACAGCAAAGATCCCCAATACCTTCTGGAATCAACACATTTAACCCGGCTTTTTCACATAAATTCAAAAATGATCTTTGAATTTCACTTTCCCCATAAATGGAATTGACACAAGAGGGGAAATAAACCAAATCAGGAGAACTTGATTTCAGTGGGAGGCGAGTTTTTCCACCCATTGGTAAATGCTTGTTCCATAGGGGCATTGAATTTTCGCCACTAATAGAGCGAAGTACTTTGTTTACTGATTCCACAATGGGGCTAGGCACATTTTTGGCAGCAGTTAAGAGACCTGAAAGTAAATTCGTTGTGCCAGACCACTTGCTCGCAGCAATTGAACCAATACTTTGGGAAATAAAACTTTGCTGTTCACTTCGTAGTCGTTTAACTAAATCACCAGTGTTGATGTGAACTGGGCAGGCTGTGGCACACATGCCATCAACCGCGCAGGTATCAATTGCTTGATAGTCATAATTTGAATTAATGGCATCGATTAATTCTTGATCGTTGTTTCTTTCTGCATCTCTTTTGATTCTTCTGATGGTGATTCTTTGACGAGGTGTCAACGTTAAGTCTTTACTTGGACAAACTGTTTCGCAATATCCACACTCCACACATTTATCAACCTCTTGATCAATGACAGGAGAGACTTTTAAGTTTTCTATATGAATGTTGTCATTTTCATTGATGATGATGCCAGGATTGAGAATATTTCTTTGATCAATCAGCTTCTTTAAATCAATCATAACTTGGTAAAGCTCAGGTCCAAATTGTCTTTTCACAAATGGAGCCATGATTCGACCCGTGCCATGCTCTGCCTTTAATGATCCTTCATGAGATAAAACCAGGTCCACCATGTCTTGGGTGAAATCTTCGTATCTTTGTAGTGAAGTTGGATCATGAAATTTCTCGTTTAGCAGAAAATGCAGATTTCCATCTTTGGCATGACCAAAAATCACTGAATCTAAATAGTTATGTTTCTTTAGCAATTCACTTAAATGAGTGGTTGTTTCATGAAGATGGTTCATTGGCACTGAGATGTCTTCTAGAAGTGCTGTGGTGCCACTTGGTCTGTTTCCTGCAACTGCGGCATAGAGACCTTTGCGGGCATGCCAAAGTTCGTTTCTAATTTCCACAGATTTTGAAAGTTCACCGCTTTTAATCGGTAAATCTTTAAATACTTGATTTGCACTAGTTATCAAGGAATCTAGTTTTGCTTCAGTTTCTGCTTGGTATTCAATTAATAAAGCTGCATGATTCTTGAATTCATAGTCTTTTAATACCGAATCTGCCATGTGTTCTCTTTGGGCAACTTTGAGTGAAGAAATATCAAGTAGCTCAATTACTGCTGCATCACTATTTTTAAGAGTTGGCAAAGATTTAGTGGCTAATTCAAGTTCATCAAAGATCAACAAGCTTGTAGCCGATTTTGACAACAGGGGCAAAGTGTTAAAGGTTGCTTCGGCAATGAAGGCAAGTGTTCCTTCACTTCCCACAATTAAGTGAGTCAATATATCTAAGGGTTTTTCAAAATCAACAAATGAATTAAGGCCATAGCCCATGGTGTTTTTTATGGAATAGGCATGCTTTATTTTTTCAACCAAATGGGGCTTTTCAACAATTCTTTTTCTTAACTCAATTAAACCTGAATAGATTTGTGGCTCTTTTATTCTTAATTCATCATCAGCATCACTTTGAGATGAATCAATTAAGGTTCCTGATGGTAAAACAAATACTAAGGAAGCAAGGGTTTTGTAGGTATTAAATTCTGTACCGCAAGCCATCCCACTTGAGTTATTTGCAATTACTCCACCTATGGTGCAAGAGATTTCACTGGCAGGATCTGGTCCTAGTTTTCGACCATATTTTCTTAAACTGGCATTTACTCGATTAACAGTTAATCCAGGTTGAACTCGAACTCTTAATCCGTTATCCAGAACTTCAATTTCCTTAAAGTTTTTTCGGGTATCAACTAATAGAGAATCAGTTACACCTTGGCCACTTAAAGATGTGCCTCCTGAGCGAAAAGTTATGCCCAGGTCATGTTTTTGAGTAATTTTGAAGATGTCAGAAATTTGCTGAGCTGTTTTTGGTTTTGCAACCAAGTTTGGAGTTAGCAGGTAGTGGGAAGCATCATTGGCAATACTTACTCGATCAAATAGCGAATCCGTAATTTGTTCAGGTAGAACTTTCTTTAAATCGTCAAGTAATGATTGGTTGACGGTTTTAGTGCGATTCACGCAACACCTGGGATCCACTTGATCCCACTAGGAAATCTAAATCTGCACCAGTATCTGCTTGATTGACGTGTTCGATATACATTTTTTGCCAACCACGATCTGGTTTTGCCAAAGCATCAATCATTTTTTGGCTTGGTTTTCTATTTTTTAGTTCTTCATCACTAAGTTCAACGTTTAATGATCTATTTTCCACATCTAGAGAAATGACATCTCCGGTTTGAATAAGAGATAGTGGACCAAATGCTGCTGCTTCTGGGGCAACATGCAAAATCACAGTTCCATAAGCTGTTCCACTCATGCGACCATCGCAAATTCTTACCATGTCTCTAACTCCTTGGGAAAGAAGTTTTTGAGGCATTGGCATATTTGCAACTTCAGGCATACCTGGGTATCCCTTTGGACCACATCCTCTTAAAACTAAAACAGAATCCTTATCAACGTCTAGGTTTGGATCATCAATTCGTGCATGAAAATCTTCGATGGAATCAAACACTAATGCTTTACCCTTGTGTTTCAGTAATTCTTTGCTTGCTGCAGCAGGTTTTATTACTGCACCAAGGGGAGCAAGGTTTCCTTTTAATACCGCAATTCCTGCGGAATCTTTCAAAGGATTGCTTCTTTTACTAATTACGGTTTCATCAAATATTTGAGCATTATCCAAATATTCAATTAAAGGTTTTCCTGTCACGGTTATAGCTTTTGGATCCATGAGATCTTTTAGTTCTTTAAGTAGAGCAAGAAGTCCACCTGCTCTGAAGAAATCTTCCATTAAATGAGTTCCGGCAGGTTGCAAGTTTGCTAGTAGTGGAACATTTGATCCGATTTTGTCGAAATCATCCAAAGTTAATTTAATTCCTAAGCGCCCTGCAATTGCTAGTAAATGCACAACAGCATTGGTAGATCCACCAATGCCAGCAAGAGCCACAATGGCATTAATAAATGAACCCTTGGTCATAACATCACTTGGTTTGCGGTCATCTTTAATCATTTGCACAATTAATCTGCCGGTTTCTTGTGCTGTTTGTAAAAGTCTTGAATCAGGAGCTGGTGTTCCAGCAACTCCAGGAATTGTCATTCCTAAAGCTTCAGCAACACAACCCATGGTTGATGCTGTTCCCATGGTGTTGCAATGACCGCGACTTCTAATCATTGATGATTCTGATTTAAGGAAATCTTCTTCACTCATTTTTCCTGCACGAAGTTCTTCACTAAATTTCCAAACATCAGTGCCACAACCTAAAGGTTTTCCTTTGTAAGTTCCAGTCAGCATTGGTCCACCTGGAACAACTATTGCTGGTAAATCAACTGATGCTGCTGCCATTAAAAGTGCTGGAATTGTTTTGTCACAACCGCCAAGTAACACAACTCCATCGATTGGATTTGCACGAAGTAGTTCTTCTGTTGCCATTGCAGACATGTTGCGCCATAACATGGCAGTGGGGCGAACTTGAGTTTCACCTAGAGAAACAGCTGGCATGTTTAAAGGCACACCACCTGCTTCCCAAATTCCATTTTTTACATATTCCATAACTTCATTTAAATGAGAATTACACGGAGCAAGATCAGATGCTGTATTTGCTATCGCAATGTGGGGACGACCATCAAAAGCGTTATTTGGTAAACCGCGTCTCATCCATGCACGATGGATATATGAGTCTCTGTCTTTGCCTTTGTACCAAGCATCACTTCGCATCAGAAGTTTTACCTCACATTCGAGACAACTTGGTGATTGCTATTAATAATGCTCAATCTATATTGTTTGCATTATGAGAGCTTTCGTGGTTACTGCTCCACACACTTCCGGCGTGCAAGAAGTCGAAAAACCAGTGGCAGGACCTGGTCAGGTAGTAGTCCAAGTTTCTCGAGTCGGAGTCTGCGGCACCGACGTTGAATTCTTCACCGGTGAAATGGCATATCTACATTCTGGGCACGAAAAATATCCACTAAGACTTGGGCATGAATGGTGCGGAATTATTTCATCAGTTGGTGATGGTGTTGATAAAAACATTATTGGAAGACGAGTAACAGGTGACACCATGCTTGGTTGCGG
>JBJOKB010000014.1:0-4285 GCA_046046315.1 Actinomycetota bacterium
ATTAGAAGGTCTTGGCACATACGAATTTGGTTGGCACGATAAAAACGATGCAGGAAAGAATGCCAAACGAGGATTGACCGAAGATGTAGTACGAGACATCAGCGCAAAGAAGAATGAACCAACTTGGATGCTAGAAACCAGATTGAAAGCCCTTTCATTATTTGAGAAGAAGCCTCTACCTAATTGGGGAGCATATTTAGGTGATATTGATTTTGAAAATATCAAATATTTTGTTCGCTCAACTGAAAAACAGGCGACTTCTTGGGAAGAACTTCCAGATGACATCAAGAACACATACGATCGATTAGGAATTCCAGAAGCTGAGAAGAAAAGATTAATTGCTGGAGTCGCAGCGCAATATGAAAGTGAAGTGGTCTACCACCAAATCAGAGAAGATTTAGAGAGGGAAGGTGTCATATTTTTAGATACTGACACTGCATTAAAACAACATGAAGATATTTTCAAAGAATATTTTGGTTCAGTCATTCCATCCGGAGATAACAAATTTTCGGCCTTAAATACTGCAGTCTGGTCTGGTGGATCATTTATCTATGTTCCAAAGGGTGTAAAAGTTGATATCCCACTGCAAGCCTATTTCAGAATTAACACAGAAAATATGGGTCAATTTGAAAGAACATTGATAATTGTTGATGAAGATGCATACGTTCATTACGTAGAAGGATGTACAGCTCCAATTTATTCAACCGACTCACTTCATAGTGCTGTCGTAGAAATTATTGTTAAGAAAAACGCTCGTTGTAGATATACAACAATTCAAAACTGGTCAAACAATGTTTATAACCTAGTTACGAAAAGAGCTGTTGCCCAACAAGGCGCCACCATGGAATGGATTGACGGAAACATCGGTTCAAAAGTAACCATGAAATATCCAGCAGTTTGGTTAGTGGGTGAGCACGCCAAAGGTGAAACCATGTCTGTTGCTTTCGCAGGAGAGGGTCAGCATCAAGATGCAGGAGCAAAAATGGTTCATGCTGCTCCTAATACTTCCTCAGCAATTATTTCCAAATCGGTTGCAAGAGGAGGAGGAAGAACTTCATATCGCGGATTAATCCAGGTTAATGAAGGTTCCTACAACGCAAAAACAACTGTTAAGTGTGATGCCTTACTTATAGATGACATCTCACGCTCTGACACCTATCCCTACATTGATTGTCGAGAAGATGACGTGTCTATGGGACATGAGGCGACTGTTTCACGAATTAGTGAAGACCAACTTTTCTATTTGATGCAAAGAGGCCTCAACGAAGACGAAGCAGCAGCAATGATTGTTCGCGGATTTGTTGAACCTATTGCAAGAGAATTACCAATGGAATATGCAATTGAATTGAATCGATTGATTGAATTGCAAATGGAAGGCGCTGTTGGATGAGTTCTGCAGTTCAAGAAAAAGAAATACTTTTCAAAAGTATTGATGCCAGACCTGATCGGATTGCATCAAGCAATCCTGATGATTTCTTGGTACCAACTGGCCGTGAAGAAGAGTGGCGATACACGCCATTAAAACGCGTTGCCAATTTGCATAAAGATGCAAAAGCAGATCACGAAATTAGTTATGAAGTTGTAGCCGCACCTGGAATTAAGCATGCTGTTTTAAGTCGTAATGAAGTTAAAACTAAATTCTTAGCAACAGACAGAATTAGCTCTAGAACTGAGTCATTATGGAGCAAAGCCCTGGTACTGGATATTGATCAGAATTTAGAAACAAAAGATTTGACTTGGATTAAAGTTGATATCAAAAACGGAGTTCAATACGGTCACATAATTATCAACGCAAAAGCTCATAGCAAAGCAACCATAATTTTAGAACATGTTGGTGAAGGAATTGCAGGAGTCAATTGTGAAATAATCGCCGATGCAAACTCAAATATTGATTTTGTGACTGTTTACGATTTAGCCAGGCAGGGTGTCATAGTTAGTGAACATCAATTTGTAATTAACAAGGATGCAAACCTAAGATCTTTAGTTGTGCAATTGGGTGGCGACGTAGTTCGCTACGTACCAAGGGCTAAATTTTCTGGAAACCATGGAGCAGTTGAGTTGTTAGGAGTATTTCTAGCAACAAATGGTCAATTTTTCGAAAATCGAGTTTTCGTTGATCACAATATGAAAGATTGCAAAAGCAATGTTTTGTACCGCGGTGGGGCTCAAGGAGAAGGAAGCCACACTGTTTGGGTCGGGGATGTCTTAATTAGGAAAATCGCAACAGGTACAAATACATATGAAATGAACCGAAATCTTTTGCTTGATGATGGAGCAAGAGCCGATTCAGTACCAAATTTGGAAATTGAGACCGGAGAAGTTGAAAAAGCAGGGCATGCCAGTGTCACTGGAAGACTTGATGACGATCAACTTTTTTATTTGATGTCACGAGGAATCGATGAACACACTGCAAGACAACTAGTTATTGAAGGTTTTTTTGCGGGAATATTTGGAGAATTTACTCACCCAGAATTAAAAGAAAGATTAAATTCAAGATTAAATGCCGCCATCGAAAGAGCAAATAAATGACCACGTGGACAGAAGTTGGCAAAGTTTCCGATTTTCAGGTGGGAAGTGCGAAAGCTATTGATTTAAATGGCGAAACTATTTGTTTAGTGAGAAATAAAAATGGTTTCCATGCCATATCTGATGCATGTTCGCATGGTGCCGTTTCACTAAGTGAAGGAACAGTTACTGAAAATGGTATTGAATGCTTCTTGCATGGATCTGAATTTAATCTTCAAACAGGTGAACCAAAAACGCCACCGGCAACAAGTGCAGTTGAAGTATTCGAAGTACAGGTAGCAGGCGATGGCGACAATGCCGTTGTCTCAGTCGGAATATAAAGAAGAGGAAAATATGTCTGAATTAGTAATAAAAGGTTTACATGTCACGGTTGAAACTGACGACGGTATAAAAGAAATTCTGCGCGGAGTTGATTTAACAATTACTTCAGGTCAAACTCACGCGATTATGGGACCTAACGGCTCAGGTAAATCTACTTTGGCATATGCGGTAGCTGGACACCCTAAATACACAATTGCATCTGGAACTGTGACATTAGATGGTGAAGATGTTTTGGAAATGTCAGTAGATGAGAGAGCTAAAGCTGGATTATTTTTAGCAATGCAGTATCCAGTTGAAATTCCAGGAGTATCAGTCAGCAACTTCTTGAGATCATCGATTACTGCTTTACGTGGTGAAGCTCCAAAACTTCGTGATTGGATTAAAGAAATGAATGATGCCATGAAAGAAATTGGTATGGATCAAGCATTCTCCGAACGAAATGTGAATGAAGGATTTTCAGGTGGAGAAAAGAAACGCCACGAAATATTACAACTTGAATTAATGAAACCAAAAATCGCAATTTTGGATGAGACAGATTCTGGTCTTGATGTAGATGCTTTAAGAATTGTTTCAGAGGGTATCAACAGAACTGTTGAAAGAAATAACACTGGTGTTTTGTTAATCACGCATTACACAAGAATTTTGAGATATGTGAAACCTGACAAAGTTAGTGTTTTTGTTGATGGCAAGGTAGTTGCGACAGGTGGCCAAGAACTTGCTGAAGAATTAGAAGCTAACGGTTACGTTAAGTTTTCAAAAGCGACAGCCGGGGCATGATAAATACGGATTCAAAAATCAAGTTGGATGTAAAAAAGATCCAACTTGATTTTCCAATCCTTTCACGAGAAGTTCGAAATAATAGAAAATTAATCTATTTAGACAGTGCGGCTACATCTCAAAAGCCTCAAATTGTTATTGACGCTCAGAACAATTTTTATGAAACTATAAATTCTGGTGTTCATCGAGGTGCATATTACTTAGCAGAGTTAGCTACTGATGCTCATGAGAATGCAAGAGAAATAATTTCAAATTTCATAAATATCAAGTCTAACCAACTTGTATTTACAAAGAACGCAACTGAATCACTGAATTTATTGTCGTACTCTTTTTTAAATGCCACCTTAAAATCAAAAAGTGACCCAACAATTGATAAAAGACTTATTCTAAATGTTGGTGATGAAATTCTGGTTTCTGAATTAGAACATCACGCAAATCTTGTACCTTGGCAAGAACTTTGCCTGAAAACAGGTGCGATTTTAAAATGGATACCGATAACTGATCAAGGATTACTAGATTACGCAAAATTAGATTCTCTCGTATCTCCGAAAACAAAAATAGTTTCCGTTTCACACATGAGCAATGTTCTAGGTTCAATTACAGATATTGATCTTTTGAGAAGTGCAGCGAAATCAGTGAATGCCTTTTTCTTTATTGACGC
>JBJOKB010000016.1:0-4050 GCA_046046315.1 Actinomycetota bacterium
TTCAAATCAATTACGTCGTGGACGCTATCCAGATGATTCATCTGCCACAAAAATTGCTGCGGTTTTAAGAGCAGTCGCTAACGATCTCGACGCTTAACAAGAAAGCCAAACAGTAAATGGCGAATGCATTAGAAACAAAACTAAGTAATGCCAAGGATGTTGCTCGCAAATTTTTAATTGACGAAATAACAGATCAACGAGTTGGCGAATATTTAGGTTTTGTTGTTGAAGGCGAAAATGTTGCAACACATAAATTTAAATGTGTTGATAAAGCCTACGTTGGTTGGTACTGGGCTGTAACTCTTGCTGTTGTTGATGAATCTAGTGATGTAACTGTTAGTGAAGTTCTTTTACTTCCCGGCGAAGGAGCAATTCTTGCTTCCTCTTGGATTCCTTGGGAACAAAGAGTAGAGCCAGGAGATATTGGTGTCGGAGATGTTTTACCAACTGCACCAGATGACATTCGTTTAGTTCCTGGTTATACAGGAGTTGATGATTTATTTGAAGAAAAATTAACACCTGAAGGTTGGGAAGTTGGTTTAGGAAGATTCAGAGTTTTATCAGTTCCAGGAAAAGATCAAACTGCAATTCGTTGGTATGAAGGAGATCGCGGTCCCCGTGCTCCAATTGCAGAAGCTGTTACAGATAAATGTGTAACTTGTGGATTTTATGTAGCGATATCAGGTTCTCTTGGTAGAACTTTTGGAGTTTGCACAAATAAATTTGCCGCCGATGATGGCAAAGTTGTTTCAATTGATCATGGTTGCGGTGGACATAGCGAAATTGTGGTAGATCTCCACGCTATTCCAACAGGTGTCATGGTTTTTGACGATAATAATTTGGATACAGCTGAATTAAGCGATGATGACATCGTTGAAGTAGAAATTGCTGAAATTGAAGAGGACGATGATGACATTGAAGTTGAAGATATTGATTTAGCTTCAGATGTTATTGATGAATCTGAATTAGAAGATTCAGACGAAGAAAACTAAAGACCTAGCCTTTTTCTTCTTCTTTTAATTATTCTTATTCCCACTAAACCTAAAAAAGTTCCCATAATCGTGACTTTTAACCAAACACTTTGAGTTTGATCATCAATCCAATTTGGTTGATAAATTAATCCAAAAGTAGCTAAAGCAAAAAGAAAAGTTCCGATATACAAAAGATTTATTCCATCTGCTTCAATCGGTTTTAAATCTTCTGGATCTATGTTTATTTTTTTCATGCAAGACCCTTGAATGCTTTGACAATTTGTTCAGCATGCGAAATTGGATGTTGGGTGTAGTTTTTTAGCCATTTTTCAATTGTGTATTTTCCACTTTCAGAGTGAATTCCTTCTTTTGCTAAATCTGCAACAGTGATTCGATTTAAAACATCAGCAGAAGATGCTCTTACAGCTTTGTAAACAGCCAGAGAATTTTTAATATCTGAAGTTTCATAACCAAGTGCTGGAGTTATCGCCCAAGTTCCTTCGTCATAGCCCATCAAAGTTGGGGTAGTTTTTTCGGCTAACAAACTTCTTAATCTTGAATATGAACTTGTTTCGGAGTCTGCCAAATGATGAACCACCATTCGAGCTGACCAGCCTTCTGGAGCTCTTTTATCTAAATCTGTTCCTTGAGAAAGTGCTTCTTCAACTGAATCTGTTGCTTTGATGTAATTAGAAATCGCTGTCTTTAGTTCATTTTCGTCCATACTCTTAAGCATAACTCTGGCATAATAAAAAACAAGATGAGATTCTTAATAAAAATCGCTGCAGTTGCTGTAGCAGTGTGGGTCACCACGATGATTGTCCCTGGAATCCAGGTAACAGGTGGACTAAAAAATTATTTGGTAATAGCTCTTGTGCTGGCTTTAATCAATGCAACTTTAGGAACTTTAATCAAAGTCTTGACTTTGCCACTTGCATTTTTATCCCTAGGTTTCTCTCTATTAGTGGTGAATACCGCCATGCTTTTAATAACTGATCGAATTAATGAAAATATGAATATTTCTGGATTTTGGTCTGCTTTCTTTGGAGCTATTTTGATTTCCATCATTTCAAGCATGATTACTCAAATTACGACCAAATCTGTCTAGAACTTAATAACTTGGTGCCAGTGTTACTGGTGATTTAGTGATGAATTACAATTAGAAATGTTGAAACAAAAGTTTCATCGTTTTCCCCGCCAAAACGCTTAACAAGCGTTTACTTGCGAGTCTTGGCAGTAAATAGATCGAATCAGGATCTTTTCGAGACGCGCTAGTCGTCTCGAAAGTAGTTTAATTAATGTCATTTTTTGATTTAGGTGTAAATCCTTCAATTGTAAAAACTCTAGCTAAATCTGGAATCAATGATCCGTTTCCAATTCAAAAAGCAACTTTGCCTGATGCAATCAGTGGTAAAGACGTTTTAGGTCGTGGACAAACAGGGTCAGGTAAAACTTTGGCTTTTGGTCTAGCTGTTTTAACTAAATTAGCAAACCGTAAAGCAAAACCGCATCATCCTTTAGCAATTATTCTTTCGCCAACTCGTGAATTAGCGATGCAAATTAATGATGTCATTGCACCATTAGCCCAATCAGTTCAGTTGAATTCTCGTTTAATTGCAGGTGGTATGCCCTATGGAAATCAGATTCAAGCTTTAAGACAAGGCGTTCCAATTTTGGTTGCTACTCCTGGTCGCTTAATTGATTTAATGGAGCAAAAACACGTTTCACTTTCTGATACCGAGATTGTTGTTCTTGACGAAGCCGATCAAATGGCTGACATGGGATTTTTACCGGCGATGAAAGAAATTCTTAATGCTTGTAAACCAAAGGGTCAAAGATTACTTTTTTCAGCAACTCTTGATAGAGGTGTTGATGGTTTAGTTAAAAAATATTTAAATAATCCTGTTACACACTCAGTTGACACTGATAAAGCATCTGTTTCCACAATGGAACATCACGTGTTAGTAATTCACCCAAATGATAAAGAAATAATTACTGCCCAGATCGCAGCACGTGAGGGCAAAACTATTTTATTTGTGCGCACCCAACATGGCGCAGACAAATTAGCGCAAAAACTTGCACATGCCGGAGTTCCAGTAGGAGCACTTCATGGAGGCAAATCACAATCAGTTCGAACCAGAACTTTAGCTGCCTTTAAATCAGGAGTTACCCCAGCACTCGTTGCAACAGATGTTGCAGCTCGTGGAATTCACGTTGATGATGTTTCATTAGTTGTTCATGTTGATCCGCCACAAGATCCAAAAGATTATTTGCATCGCGCAGGACGAACAGCTCGCGCTGGTGAATCTGGTGTGGTTGTCACTTTGGCAACTACTCGTCAACAAAATACAGTTCGTGGATTAACAGATCGCGCGGGTGTAAAACCAAAAATAACTCGAGTTCGACCATTAGCAAGAGAGTTAATGGAAGTAACAGGTGCGCGTGAACCAAGTGGTGTGCCTTGGATTGCGCCAGCAACAAAAGAGCGTCACGATAATCAAAAAGGTGGACCAAGAAAAAGAAGATCAAGACCGCGTCCCCATGAAAGACGTCGTCGACCTCGTTAATTAAAAGTAATTTATTCCAGAACGAACCAATTCAAAACTTAAAATTAATAATAAAATTGCTGCAATTCTAACTAGCAATTGATAAACCCATTGCGGCATTTTGTTGCGAGAAGTTCCTAAACCCCAGGCAAGTAAAGCTTTACTGCCCACTAAAAATAAATAAAAACCAAACAAGAATCCAACAGCATCCCATAGGCTTTTGTTCCATCCAGCTGTTAAGAGTGTGCCGCCAGCTGTCATCCAAAACAACCAGGCTGATGGATTAATGAAGTTTGTTAAAATTGCTTTAAATAACGTAGTTTTTGTTGTACCAATTGATTTATCTACCTTAATATTTTTTTGAGGATCATTTGCTCCAGCAATCCATGATTCATATGCAAAATAAACCAAAACTAAAGCTCCAACAATACTTAAAAAACCAATTGCTGAATCATTAACTTGTTGTAATACAAATAATGAAATAATAATTATCGGCAAATCAGTGATTAACGGAGATAGAGCAACTCTTAATC
>JBJOKB010000018.1:0-3832 GCA_046046315.1 Actinomycetota bacterium
CAGTGGAATATTGCAACCAATTACCTGTTGCAGAACGACATCCTTATGGCGGAGATTTAGTTTTCACCGCTTTTTCTGGTTCACATCAAGATGCCATCAACAAGGGATTAAAAGTATTACAAAAAGATGCGGATAAAGCAGGAAAACCAATTGATGAATTCAGTTGGAATGTTCCTTACTTACCAATTGATCCAAAAGATGTTGGAAGAACTTATGAGGCTGTAATTCGAGTTAATTCTCAATCAGGCAAAGGTGGAGTTGCCTACATTATGAAGACTGAACACCAATTAGATCTTCCTAGAAAATTACAAATTGAATTTAGCCAAGTGATTCAAAAAGTTACAGACACAGAAGGTGGAGAAGTTTCACCATCTGCAATGTGGGACATTTTTAAAGATGAATATCTGCCAAATCCTGAAAAACCTTGGGGCAGATTTTCACTTGTTTCAGTTGCTCAAGATTCGGCTGTTGATGGCGACACTTCATTAACCGCAACCATTAAAGATAACGGTAAAGAATTCGTCATCAAAGGAGTAGGAAATGGACCAATTGCTGCATTTTGTGAAGCACTTGCAACCCATGGAATTAATTTAAGAGTGCTTGATTATCACGAGCATGCTTTATCGTCGGGTGGAGACGCTCAAGCTGCTGCATACCTTGAATGCTCAATTAATTCTCAAACTTTGTGGGGTGTAGGAATTGATCCAAGTATTGTCACTTCATCACTAAAAGCAATTATTAGTGCTGTTAACAGAGCTTCTAAATAAATTTATTTTTTATCTCTGCAAGCATTTGAACAATACTTAACGTTTTCCCAATTCTTTGCCCAAGATTTACGCCAAGTCATTTTTCGACCGCAACGAACACAAATCTTTTCTGGTTTTGGATGCTTAGAAATGTGTGAGCCCACATACCTATTTTAGGTCTGTGGGCTCTTTTGGCTAATTGGAAGTTATCTAGAAACTGTTCCTTGGAAATCATCCTTGGTTTTGTCAACCCAAGCCATAAGTCCACGAAGTTTCTTGCCTACTTCTTCAATTTGTGATTCTTCGCCTTTTCTTCTGTATTTCTTAAACTTCTTAGCACCTTTGTCTTGATCATCAATGAATTCCTTAGCAAATGATCCATTTTGAATTTCCTTCAAAATCTTTTTCATTCTCTTCTTAGTCTTCTTGTTGATAATTCTTGGACCTGAAACATAATCGCCATATTCTGCAGTGTCGGAAACTGACCAACGCATCTTGGCAATTCCACCCTCATACATAAGGTCAACAATTAGTTTTAATTCGTGCAAGCATTCAAAATAAGCAACTTCAGGTTGGTAACCTGCTTCAACTAAAGTTTCAAATCCTGCTTGTACCAGTGCTGTTGTTCCGCCACAAAGAACTGCTTGTTCACCAAATAAATCTGTTTCGGTTTCTTCTGCGAAAGTGGTTTTAATACCTCCGGCACGAAGTCCTCCAATTGCTTTTGCGTAAGAAAGTGCTAAATCCCAAGCTTTGCCTGAATGATCTTGTTCAACAGCAACAATTACTGGTACACCGCGACCATTTTGATATTCACGACGAACTAAATGTCCAGGTCCTTTTGGTGCAACCATACAAACATCTACATCTTTTGGAGGCTTTATGTAACCAAAACGAATGTTAAAACCATGTGAGAAAAACAACGCTTTGTTGCTTGTTAAGTTTGGTTCAATCGATTCTTTGTAAATGTGTCTTTGCACATGATCTGGAGCAAGAATCATAATTACATCTGCTTCTTGTGCAGCTTGTGCTGGAGTTACAACTCGGAGTCCTTCTGCTTCTGCTTTTGCTCTACTTGGAGATCCTTCTTTTAATCCAACTCGAACATCAACACCAGAGTTGTGAAGATTTAGCGCATGAGCATGGCCTTGAGAACCATAACCAATAATTGCAACTTTCTTAGATTTAATAATCTCTAAATCAGCATCTTTGTCATAAAACATTTCGGCCATTGTTATTTTCTTTCTGCTCGTTTTTCTTAAAATCTCTAGTTAGAGCGTAATGCGCGATCGGAAACGGCTTTTGCTCCACGTCCGATTGCCACCATGCCTGACTGAACTAGTTCCTTGATTCCGTACTCTTCTAACACTTTCAACAGTGCTTGAATCTTGTCGTGGTTACCGGTTGCCTCGATAGTTATGGCGTCAGGGGCAACATCGACAACTTTTGCTCTAAATAGTGAAACCGTTTCCAAAATAGCTGATCGAGAGTTGTTATCTGACTTAACTTTTACAAGTAACAATTCTCGTTGCACAGCTGCTGTGTTATCAAGTTCCACAATTTTTAAAACGTTAATTAATTTATTTAATTGTTTGGTTACTTGTTCCAATGGAGATTCGGCAACATTAACCACGATGGTCATACGAGAAACACCTTCTGCTTCCGTTGGACCTACTGCTAAAGATTCAATATTGAAGCCCCTGCGAGCAAATAAACTTGCAATTCTTGCTAAAACTCCAGGTTGGTCTTCCACTAAAACACTTAATGTGTGACGGCTCATTCGTCATCACTTCTCATCCATTGTGGTGCCATATCGCGAGCAAATTTAATTTCAGAGTTACTCATGCCTGCAGCAACCATTGGCCAAACCATGGCATCTTTATGAACAACAAAATCGATAACCACGGGAGCATCATTTAAGCCCAATGCCTTTTCAATGGTTTTGTCAACGTCTTCTCTAGTTTCGCAACGCAAACCATGACAACCGTAAGCATCAGCTAATTTCACAAAATCAGGGATTCTGTTGGTGTGAAGATCTGTATTGGAATAGCGATTGTTGTAAAACAATGATTGCCATTGTCTAACCATGCCAAGTGCATTGTTGTTTATCAAACCAACCTTGATTGGAATGCTATTAATAGTGCAAGTTGCTAACTCTTGATTCGTCATTTGGAAACAACCGTCACCATCAATTGCCCATACGGTTTTATCTGGTGCACCAACTTTTGCACCCATTGCTGCAGGAATTGCATAACCCATAGTTCCTAATCCACCGGAATTAAGCCAAGTGCCAGGTTTCTCGTATTTAACAAATTGGGCTGCCCACATTTGATGTTGACCAACACCTGCTGCATAAACAGCATCAGGTCCACTAATTGCACCGATTCGTTCAATTACAAATTGTGGAGAAAGTGATCCATCAGCTGGATGATCATAACCAAGTGGGTATTCGGTTCTTAATCGATTTAAGTTTGCCCACCATGCTTCGTAGTTACCAATTCGTCCTGCTTTGTGTTCATCTTTTATTGCAGCAATAAGTTCAATAATTGTTTCTTTAGCATCTCCCACAATTGGTACATGAGCAAATCTATTTTTACCTATTTCGGCAGGGTCAATGTCAACGTGAATAACATCTGCCTCAGGTGCAAAAGAGGAGAGTTGACCTGTTACTCGATCATCAAATCTTGTTCCTAATGCAATTAAAAGATCACTTTGTTGTAAAGAACCAACAGCTGCAACAGAACCATGCATGCCAGGCATACCTAAATGTTGCGGATGAGAGTCAGGAAATGCGCCTCTTGCCATCAAAGTAGTGACAACAGGAATTTGAGTTAATTCTGCAAGTTGTAATAATTCTTTGGATGCATTTGATTTGATTACTCCGCCACCAACATAGAGCACAGGTTTTTTAGCAGCAACTATTCTTTCAGCTGCTTCTTTTACTCTTTTTGAATTTGGTTTTTTTGTTGGGTGATATCCAGGTAAATTCATAACCGGAGGCCAATTAAAAGTTGTTTTTGCATTTAGTGCATCTTTTGAAATATCAACAAGAACCGGTCCTGGTCGACCAGTTGCAGCTAAGTGAA
>JBJOKB010000034.1:0-2882 GCA_046046315.1 Actinomycetota bacterium
AAATTTTCTAACTCCGATGTAGAAAAATTACGTTACATTTTACGAATGCAAAGAGACCACTATCTACCACTTAAAGTCATCAAGGAGCATGTAGAAGCAATAGATCGAGGTTTGAAACCAGAAATTGATGAAGTTGAAAAACCTAAAATTCCATCTTCGCTGATTGATTTAAACGATAAAAATACAAAAAAATCAAACATTAGAGTAACCAGAGAAGAGCTAATGGCTAACACCACAATTTCGGATAAGGATTTAAGGGATTCTGAGGAATACGGTTTGATAAACGTCTTGGCAGATAAGCGCCATTACGACGATAATGCGGTCAGAACTGCTCGAGTTATTGCAGCTTTATCTGGATTTGGTTTGGAACCACGTCATCTCAAAGTCTTAAAATCGGGTAGTGACAGAGAGGCATCATTAATTAAACAAGTTGTTTCCCCAATGTCTCGTTCAAAACGACCTGATGCCAGCGAGCAAGCCATGGAAATGATGCGTGAAATCTCTAATCTAACTAACCAACTACATTTTATTCTGGTTTCCACCTCTTTGGATGAGGAAATATTGTGAGCAATGCAAAACCAGGATTTGTAAAGGTAAATGTTGTTGGAGTCAGAGTCGAGATGCCGACCAACCAGCCAATCATTCTGCTTCAAGATCAAGAAGGGGAGAGGTATTTACCAATTTGGGTAGGTGCGGTTGAAGCTACAGCTATTGCATTTGCTCAACAAGGTGTAAAACCTCCTCGACCTTTAACTCATGATCTATTCACAGACGTTCTGAAAACCTTGGGCATAACTTTGACCGAAATCAGAATCACGTCATTAAAAGATGGTGTCTTTTATGCTGAGATTGAATTTGCCCAAGGTCAAATTTTGTCATCTAGACCATCTGATGCCATTGCTTTAGCTCTTCGAAACGAATCCTCAATTTTTGTAGCAGAAGAGGTCCTTGCTGCTGCAGGAATTGATATACCTGCTGAGGAAGAAGATGAAGTTGACAAATTCAGGGAATTCCTTGATCAAGTAAAACCTGAAGACTTTAATTTGTGAGTAAGCTTCAACCTAAATGTTTAGTTGAGAGTTACGGCGTGTCAGATCCTAAATGCAAGAGAACTCTTCACCATTGGTTTACTCTTGTAACATTCACGAATAAGGAAATGGTGATCTAATGCTTCCATCGAAAGGTCACCAAGAATCTTTATTTGAACCTATTGAAATAAATCAACTTCCAGAAGGTGTTGGTTATCGCGGGGCAGTCGCTTGTTCTGCCGCTGGCATTAGTTATAGACAATTGGATTATTGGGCCAGAACTGGCTTAATAGAACCAACAGTTAGACCTGCTCAAGGTTCAGGTAGTCAAAGACTTTATTCATTTACTGATGTCTTAGTTCTTAAGGTAATCAAAAGACTTCTTGATACTGGCGTTTCCCTTCAAAACATCAGGACTGCAGTTGAGCTTTTAAGAAATCGTGGAACTGATGGTCTTTCGAACTTAACTTTGATTAGCGATGGAGCTTCGGTGTATGAGTGCACTAGCGATGATGAAGTTATTGATCTTGTGCGTGGAGGACAAGGAGTATTTGGAATAGCCGTAGGAAGTGTTTGGCGTGAAGTTGAAGGAAGCCTTGCTCAATTTCCTGCTGAAACTCCTGAAGGAAATATTGTTATGACTGACAAAATCATTGATGAATTAGCCTCTAGAAGAGCTGCGCGCAACGAAATTGCCTAATTTTCTAGGCAAAGTAGGATTGACTTAATAAATCTATTAGGTCAAGGCGGTAAAAACAAGAATGGTCAATAGGGAAGCGATTTTCCAGGATCGTCACATTGGTCCAACTCCCGAAAATATTCAGACCATGTTGAAGGAAACAGGTTTTTCTTCATTAGATGAATTATTAGAAAAAACTATTCCTGGCTCAATCCACTTTCGTGACAAACTTAATTTATCTCCGGCGTTATCTGAAGAATTAGCTCAAGAAGAATTAAGAAACCTAGCCAACAAAAACGTTCTTAAAACAAGCTTGATCGGACAAGGTTATTCAAATTGTTTTACCCCAGCTGTAATTAGAAGAAATATTTTAGAAAATCCATCTTGGTATACCGCTTACACTCCTTATCAAGCTGAAATAGCTCAAGGACGATTAGAAGCCTTATTGCTTTTCCAAACCATGATTCAAGATCTCACAGGTTTAGCTGTTTCGAACGCATCGTTGTTGGATGAACCCACCGCAGCAGCAGAAGCTATGCGAATGGCACAAAGATCTTCAAAGAACGATTCCAACATATTTTTAGTAGACAAGGATACTCATCCTCAAACAATTGCTGTTTTGCAAACTAGAGCCAATCCAGTAAATATTGAAATAAAAATCATCGACATAGATTCTGAAGAAATTATTGATAACGCATTTGGCGTATTAATTTCATATCCTTCTAGTTCAGGAAGAATAAGAGACTTAAAAAATTATGTCAATAAATGCAAAGAAAAAGGTCTAATAGTTATCACGACAACTGATCTATTGGCCTTAACTTTAATTGAAGAGCCAGGTTCTTTTGGTGTTGATATCGCTGTTGGTAGTGCACAAAGATTTGGAGTTCCATTTGGTTTTGGTGGACCACATGCCGGATTTATTGCAGTAACGGAAGAGCTTTCAAGATCGTTACCTGGTCGATTAATTGGGGTAAGTGTTGATACCAATGGACGTGCAGGTTTTCGCTTAGCTTTGCAAACAAGAGAACAACATATTCGAAGAGGTAAAGCAACGAGCAATATTTGTACAGCTCAAGTTTTGTTAGCTGTCATTTCTTCTGCATATGCTGCTTATCATGGTCCAGCGAGATTAAAAGCAATGGCAAAAAGAATTAATTCTCAAGCAATTGCTATAG
>JBJOKB010000061.1:0-5067 GCA_046046315.1 Actinomycetota bacterium
AGGGCCAATATCTAGTCCCTTTTGGCCAACCGGTATTTCGTGTGCGCTTACAACTGAAACTGGTGCTGAGCCATCCAACTCTTTAGATATAACTAAATCAATAGGTAAAACAAGTTCAACATTTTTATCTTGAGCGGTTTTCATTAATTGTTTTACTTCATCTATTCGATCAACTTCTAATAATGAATCTCCTACTTCATAACCTTGAGCTTTAAGGAATGTAAATGCCATTCCTCCACCTATTAATAATTTGTCAACTTTATTTATCAGGTTATTAATGACCCCTAACTTGTCGCTAACTTTGGAGCCTCCCAGAACCACGACATAAGGGCGATCGGGACTCGTAAGAACTTTGTCAAAGGCTTTTTGTTCAGCCTGCACTAAACGTCCAGCAGCTTTTGGTAATAATCTGGCGATATCAGTAACGGATGCTTGTTCTCTATGAACAACTCCAAATCCATCAATTACAAAAACGTCTCCCAAAGATGCTAAAACTTGAGCTAGTCTTTGTCTTTCTGTTGCATCTTTACTTGTCTCATCCTTTTCAAATCTAATGTTTTCGATCATCGCAAGTTCGCCTGGTTTTAAATTGTTAACAATTGTTGACGTACTTGAGTCGTTTAAATTGTCGATAAATTTAATTTCAGCGCCAACTAATTCACTGAGTCGTTTAGCAATTGGTTTAAGTGATAATTCGGGTTTCCGTTCACCCTTTGGTCTTCCTAAATGTGCCAAAATAACTACTTTTGCATTCTTTTTTCTTAAGTCATTTATTGTGGTTACGCTTGCTCTTAATCGGCCATCATCGGTTATCTGCATAGCGCCTGAGGCATCTTGCTTCATTGGAGCATTTAAATCAGCGCGTAATAATACGCGCTGATTATTTACATCAATATCGTCAATTGTTTTCATTAACAATTTATAAGTTGGAACCAACAAGTTGAGTTAAATCAACTAGTCGACTTGAATATCCCCATTCGTTGTCATACCAACCAACAACTTTGGCAATACTTCCTGAAACAGTTGTAAGCTGTCCGTCAATGATGCATGAATTTGAGTCATGAACAATATCTGTTGAAACTAATGGATCATCACTGTAGGAAAGAATTCCTTTAAGTGGTCCTTCCGCGGCTGCTTTCAATGCAGCGTTTATATCTTCGGCAGTTGCAGATTTTGACAAATGAACAGTCAAATCAGTAGCAGATCCAACTGGAACAGGAACTCGCATGGCGTAACCATCAAGTTTTCCTTTTAGCTCAGGTAAAACTAACCCAATAGCTTTAGCGGCACCCGTAGTTGTAGGGATCATATTGATTGCTGCAGCACGAGAACGTCTTAAATCTTTGTGCGGCATGTCAAGAGTTGATTGATCATTTGTGTAAGCATGAATTGTTGTCATCAAGCCAGTTTCAATGCCGAAAGTGTCATGAATGACTTTTGCCATTGGTCCAAGACAGTTTGTGGTGCAGGAAGCATTACTAATGACAATATGTTTTGCATGATCAATTTTGTCGTGGTTTACACCTAAAACAACTGTTATGTCTTCACCTTTTGCCGGCGCTGAGATGAGAACTTTCTTAGGACCTGACTTTAAGTGAGCTTTTGCTTTTTCGGCATCTGTAAAAACACCAGTTGATTCAATTACTAAATCAACACCGAAATCTCCCCATGGAATTTCTGCAGGATCTCTATGAGAAGTGATTTTAATTTCTTTATTGTCTACAAATACAGAATTTCCTTCAACATTAATTTTTCCAGGAAATCTGCCAAGTGTTGAATCATATTTTAATAAATGCGCAGAAGTTTTTACGTCTGATAGATCGTTAATAGCAACAATTTCGATTGGTTCATTTTTCTTAATGATTTGTGCCAAAGCACCTTCTGGCGCTTTTCCTGCACGATCTTGTAATACTCGAATGTAATTTCTACCGATGCGACCAAAACCATTAATTCCAACACGAATTGCCACTTAGTAATCAACTCCAGAAAATAGATATGCGGACAAAAAATTCACTGCATTTTCGGCGACGTTGCCGATGCAATTCTACCCTTCAAGCATTTCTGGCGTGAGAGAGGCTTCTGTTGTTGGAATTCCCAGTTCATTTGCTCTTTTGTCAGCCATTGCCAAGAGCCTTCTTATGCGACCTGCGATTGCATCCTTTGTTAAAGGTGGATCACTAAGCGCACCTAACTCTTCCAAACTTGCCTGTTTATGCGTAATTCTTAAATCTCCGGCTGCTTTTAAGTGATCAGGAATTTCATTTCCTAAAATTTCCATAGCTCTTGCAACTCTTGCCCCTGCTGCAACCGCGGCTTGAGCACTGCGGCGAAGATTTGCATCATCAAAATTTGCAAGTCGATTTGCAGTGGCACGAACCTCTCTGCGCATTCTCCGTTCTTCCCAAGCCATCACTGCAGTGTGTGCGCCAAGTCTTGTTAACAATGAACCAATGGCATCGCCGTCTCTAATAACAACTCGATCAACTCCACGTACTTCCCTTGCTTTTGCCACAACATCTAATCTTCTTGCTGCACCAACTAATGCCAATGCTGCTTCAGGACCAGGGGCGGTAATTTCTAAAGCACTTGATCTTCCTGGTTCTGTTAAAGAACCGTGAGCTAAAAATGCTCCACGCCAGGCAGCTTCTGCATCACAAATTCCTCCACCAACAACAGATGGTGGTAATCCCCTTACTGGTCTGCCAGCAGCGTCAATTAATCCTGTTTGTTTTGCTAAAACATCTCCACCTTGCACCACTCGAACGACGTAGCGTGCGCCTTTTCTTATTCCTGATCCTTGCAAGACTGACATTTCAGCATCATGGCCGTAAAGTTCAACAATGTCTTTTCTTAAACGTCGCGCAATTTGACCTGCATCAAGTTCTGCTTCGACAACTATTTGACCAGCCACCAGGTGAAGCCCGCCAGCGAAGCGCAATAACGCTGAAACTTCAGCTTTCCTACAACAAGTTTTATTTAGTTCAACTCGTGCTAATTCGTCTTTTACTGCAGAAGTCATGGCCATATGTTCTATTTTGACACAACTTAACCGGCGTGTCAGAAAGTTTGCGATTTATTTTTGGTAGATACAGATTATTAGTCACATTAGTAACATGAGTTACTAATATAACATTTGTTACTTACTCTTTGCCAAGATCTCTATGAACCACTCTAACTTTGGCACCATTATTTTTTAATTCATTAGAAACCGTTTCAGCAATAGTCACACTTCTATGTTTTCCCCCTGTGCAACCAATTGCTACTGTGACATATTTTTTACCTTCTCGAACATAACCTGGTGTAGTGAAATCAATCAATTCATTAACAGTTTTGGCAAATCTAGATGCCCCATCTTGTTTAAGCACAAAATCTTGAACTTTTTTATCTAAGCCTGTGAGTTCCTTCAAATCATCTTCCCAGAACGGATTTGGCAAAAATCTCACATCAAAAACAAAATCAGCATCAACAGGAATGCCGTATTTGAACCCAAAAGAAAGAATTGTTGCTTGAAATGTAGCAACATCACTTTCAAAAGTTTTTTCAATAACGCTTCTCAAACCTGGGGATGACATATCAGAGGTATCAATAACAACGTCAGCGTTTGCTCTTAAATCTCCCAGCAGTGTTCTTTCATTTTGTAGTCCATCTAATACTCGACCATTTCCTTGCAAAGGATGGGGTCTTCTACTTCCTTCAAATCTTCTTACTAGTGAAACATCTGATGCCTCTAAATAAAGAACTCTTACAATCCAATTATTTTTCTTAACTTCTGCTAAAGCTGCATCTAGATTTGCAAAGAGTTTTCCACCTCTTACATCCACAACAACAGCAATGTGGCTTGCAACTCCTTGCATCTTGACATCATTTAAAGCCGAATTCAAAACCGAAGGTGGCAAATTATCAATGACGAACCAACCCAAATCTTCCAATGCACGAGCAGCAGTTGATCTACCTGCACCTGACATTCCGGTGACGATTAAAACCTCTGGATTGTTCATGTTTATAGTCTGCCCTATCGATTTAATTTTGGATAATTTCCCCGGTTAAGGGATCAAACTTGGTGGGTACGTCTTTCAAAGTTTGTACTATATTTTGGGCAATTTCTTCAGTTATGCCAGGAATCTTGACAAGATTTTGCACTGATTGTTCTCTGATCGAGTTAATTGAACCAAACGAATCCATCAACGCTTTTATTTTCTTCTCTCCCAATCCTTTAATGCCATCAAGTTCACTTGCCAAGCTGGATTTTGCATGTCTCATTCTGGTTTTTGTTATTGCGAATCGATGCGCTTCGTCTCTTATTCTTTGCACCAAAAATAACGCTTCACTATTTCTAGGCAATAAAATGGGATCTTTCACTCCCGGTTTCCATAATTCTTCTAGTCTTTTAGCAATTCCGACTGTTTCAATATCAGAAAGACCTAACTCATCTAATGCATTGCGTGCAGCATTGACTTGGTTTTGTCCACCATCAACTAACAGTAAACTTGGACGATAAGCGAAACTCTTTTTTTCAGATTTGTTTTCTTCATCGTTATCATCCACTAAGTATCGATATCTTCTGGTTACGGTTTCATGAATTGCCCTTGGGTCATCTTGACCTTCAAAGGATTTAATGTTGAAAGATCGATAATGCTTCTTGTTAGCCACTCCATCTTCAAAAACCACTAAGGAAGCGGTTGTGCTTGTTCCTGAGATGTTAGAAACGTCAATACATTCAATTCGTAATGGTGGTTGTTCTAAATCCAGTGCGTTGGCTAATTCCTCCAGAGCCTTGGTTCTACTTAATAGATCAGCAGAACGCTTCAACTTATGCATGGTCAAATTTTGCTCAGAGTTTTTTTCACTGGTTTCCATTAATTTTCTTTTATCACCGCGCTGGGGTTTTCGAATTTCAACACTTTTTTGAGCATTTTCCGAAATCCACGTAGTAACAGATTCCAGCTCAACTAAATCATGGTTTATCAGAATCTCTTTAGGAATTGCACTTCCTTCTAGTTCCCCATAAATTTGAACAAGTAAATCTTCAAAATGTTCAGGCATAGATTTATGATCAATTCGATCTGA
>JBJOKB010000029.1:0-11202 GCA_046046315.1 Actinomycetota bacterium
TAATCAAGATTTAACTTCAGGATTAATGAAATTTGCTTCAGAAGTTGCCAAGAATGAAAATCTGGAAAATGGATTTAGAATAGTGATAAATACCGGTCAAGATGGCGGGCAATCAGTTCAGCATGTTCATGCCCATGTCCTCGGTGGTCGAAGCCTCACCTGGCCACCAGGCTAATTCGACAAACCTTCATATCTGAATACGATTAATAGACGATGACAAGCCTTAGCAGTGACTTCCAATCTCGAATTGTGGTACCTCCGTCCTTATCAATGTCAGCCCTGGTTGGAAGTAGTGATGAATATCTAAGAACAATTGAAAATAGTTTTCCTAGAGTTCAATTACATGTTCGGGGAAATGAAATTAATTTATCGGGACCCGCAGATGAAGTAAAACTTGCAAACCAACTTTTTTCCGAATTAATTACGGTGATTAGGACAGGGCAGAGTTTAAGTGTTGAAACAGTGGAAAGATCAGTCGGAATGTTAAGAAGTGAGAGTGAAATTAGACCAAGTTCACTTTTAACAGCAGATATCCTAACTTCTCGAGGGAAATCGATTAGACCAAAAACTTTAAATCAAAAAGCTTACGTTGATGCAATCGACAAGCACACAGTTGTATTTGGAATTGGACCTGCAGGTTCTGGTAAGACATATCTTGCAGTCGCAAAAGCAGTGCAAGCCCTACAGGCAAAACAAGTTAATCGCATAGTGTTGACTAGACCAGCAGTTGAAGCAGGAGAACATCTCGGATTTCTTCCAGGAACACTTTCAGAAAAAATTGATCCTTACCTAAGACCACTGTATGACGCACTGCAAGACATGATTGACCCTGACAAAATTCCAAAATTAATGACCAATGGATCAATTGAAGTCGCACCACTTGCCTACATGCGTGGCCGAACTTTAAACGATTCGTTCATAATTCTTGATGAAGCTCAAAATACTTCACCTGAACAAATGAAAATGTTTCTAACTCGACTTGGATTTGGTTCAAAAATGGTTGTGACAGGAGATGTAACACAAATAGATTTACCAAACGGCACAAAATCTGGATTAAAAGTCGTACAAGATATTTTGGGCGATGTTGAAGATCTTTCATTTATCCAATTAAATTCAAAGGACGTCGTAAGACATAAACTGGTAAGTAGGATAGTAGAAGCCTACGAAACTTGGGACTCTTCAAAAGAAAAACGCTGAGGCCAAATTAATTAATGATTGACATAGATAATTTAAGTGGTTTTTCTATTGACGAAAAAAGAGTAAGAAATTATGTTTCACAAATGCTTAAATTTTTGAAAGTTAACCAAAATTCTTATGTATCAATTTTATTTGTTGATGAGAAAGAGATGACTAAGCAACACATTCGTTGGATGAATGAATCTGGTCCCACAGATGTGATGAGCTTTCCCATGGATGATGTAAAACTTGAAGATTCAAAACTAAGGCAGAAGCAAGCGATTCTTGGTGACATTATTATCTGCCCAACTGTTGCACTTAAAGATGCACGTAAACAGGGGATAAATCCCGCTTACCATTTAATTTTTTTAGTAGCTCACGGTATTTTGCATCTTTTAGGACAAGATCATCAGCAAAAAAAGCATCGACTTGTAATGCAAAAGCGTGAACAAGGTATTATGAATTCCTTGAGGAAAATAAAATGATGAATCTTACCATTTTTATAGCCGTTGCAGTGATTGTTGAAATTCTTGCTGCTGTTTTTATAGCGGGTCGAACTGCCATTTTAAAAACTTCTGAATCCCGAGTCGAACAACTGAGACGAGATGACGTAAAAGGAATTGATTCTTTGCAAAAAGTTATTGCGGAAAAGTCTAAGTATGTTGCAGTATTGCAATTAGTTGCCCTCGCATTAACTTCTGCTGGTGGTGTTTTACTCAGTTTTGTTTTTATCAAATCTAATTTGAATATCAATACTGCCTTGATTTTGGCAATTATTGTTGTATCTCTTTTAGGTTTCATAGTTTTAGGAGTTGCCCCAGAAACTCTCGGACGTCAAAAATCTGATCGAATTTCTTTGATTACAGCACCAATTGCATTAACTATAAAACCAGTTATATGGCCTATAGCAAAATTACTAGTTGCAATTGGCAACGCCTTAACACCAGGAAAAGGTTTTAAAGATGGTCCATTTGCAACTGCTGAAGATCTCAGAGATTTAGTTGATCAAGCAGAAGAAGCAGATGTAATTGAAGACGAAGAAAGACAGATGATTCATTCTGTTTTTGAACTTGGAGACACCGTCGCACGAGAAGTTATGGTGCCAAGAACTGAGATGGTTTGGATTGAGAGAGGCAAAACTCTTCGACAGGCGATATCTTTATCACTTCGTTCTGGATACTCAAGAATTCCTGTTATTGGTGAAGATTCAGACGACATCGTCGGAGTGGTTTATCTAAAAGATATTTCGAGAAGAATTTTTGAGAATTCGCAAGCTGAGAGAGCTGAATTAGTTGAGAATTTAATGAGACCTGCATACTTTGTGCCTGACAGTAAACCTGCCGATGAATTACTTAGAGATATGCAATCTGCGCGAGTTCATCTCGCAGTTGTAATTGATGAGTATGGAGGAACAGCCGGCCTTGTAACCATTGAAGATATTTTAGAAGAAATAGTGGGGGAAATTGCAGACGAATATGACACCCATGCGCCTGAAGTTAACGAACTTGGACCAAATGTTTATCGAGTAAGTTCACGTATTCATTTAGATGACTTAGCAGAATTGATAAATGTAAATCTTTCTAGCGATGATGAAGGTGTTGACACATTAGCGGGATATTTAGCAAAACAATTGGATCGAATCCCAATTCCAGGAACATCGATTGTTATTGAAGGCTGGGAATTTGTTGCAGAAAGAGCTGCTGGAAGACGTAATAAAATTGGAACAATCCTGATTCGCAAAAGTGAATCTACAGAAATTGAATAAAACTGGTTTTTTAGCAATAAAGTCTTGGCTCAAATATATTTTAAATACCCATCTGCAACGATATACATATGAGTGAATTCAGAAGTGGTTTTGCCTGCCTAGTTGGTAGACCAAATGTTGGAAAATCAACATTAACTAATCAATTAGTTGGCGAGAAAATTGCAATTACTTCAAAACGACCTCAAACTACTCGTCACGCCATACGGGGATTAGTGCATCGATCTGATGGACAATTAATTCTGGTAGACACTCCTGGAGTACATAAACCTAAAACTTTATTGGGCTCGAGGCTTAATGATGTCGTAAGAGAAACTTGGGCTGACGTAGATGTTGCAATATTTTGCGTTCCAGCAGATCAAAAAATAGGTCCAGGAGATAAATACATTGCGCAGGAATTAAGTAACGCTACTAAAAAGCCAAAGATTGGTGTTGTTACAAAATTAGATTCTGCTAGCCAAGCAGATATTGCTGAAAGATTGGTTGAATTAGATTTATTAGGAAAAGAGACTGGTTGTGATTGGAAAGAAATAATTCCAATTAGTGCTAAAACTAGAGCAAACCTAGATGTTCTTTTGGATTTGATAATTCCATTACTTCCCGAGGGTCCAGCACTTTATCCCGCTGGAATTTTGACTGATGAACCAGTTGAAACGATGGTTGCAGAATTTATTCGAGAAGCCGCACTTGATGATTTACGAGAAGAACTTCCACATTCTTTGGCTGTGGTTGTTGAAAGTATTGAACCTGATGAAGAAAGACCAGCCGAAAGACCTTTAATGAGAATTAGAGCAAGTATTTATGTCGAAAGGGATAGTCAAAAAGGAATAGTTATTGGAAATAAAGGCGCCAAACTCAAAGAGATTGGTTCATTATCGAGAAAGCAAATAGAGAAGTTAATTGGAATGCAGGTATTTTTAGAATTACATGTCAAGATAGCTCCAGAATGGCAGTCTGATCCTAAAGAACTTTCTAAATTGGGTTTTTAGGACTTAGTTTCAATACTATGAAGCTCTGGTATTAATTCGTATCTTTTTCCATATGTTTGAATTATTGAAATGATTGCCGCAGCAATGGGTACTCCG
Organism: Actinomycetota bacterium; assembly: GCA_046046315.1. GTDB lineage: Bacteria > Actinomycetota > Actinomycetes > S36-B12 > UBA5976 > ATZT02. The sequence goes on from JBJOKB010000029.1 coordinate 4,024, forward strand.
ATAAGTGCACCAATAGCACCAAAAAATCCAGCGAAAATTATTACTGAAGCAAATGCTACAGCTGGATGTATATCCATGGTCATGGAAGAAATTCTTGGTGTAAAGAAATAATTTTCTATTTGTTGATAAATTGTCACAAAAATTACTACAAATAATCCATCTTTAGGATCATTTACCACTGCAACAACTGCTGGAATAACTCCACCAATATATGAACCAACAGTTGGAACAAATTGACTAATCAAACCTGTGAAAAGCCCAAGAGGTAGCCAATATGGAACATCAAGTAAAAGTAAAAATACTGAAGTAAATGTGGCATTTAATGCTGCAAGAATTACACGACTAATTACAAATCCACCAGTTTTATCAGTTGCTACCTGCCAAACAGTAGTAAATATCACTTGCTGTTTTGCGGGAAGCCAGCTGCCAATCGTTCGCTTAATTTTAGGTGCTTCTGCGGCAAAATAGAAAGCAAAAAGTAGCAGTGTGAAGATATTGAAAATAAATCCAAAAATACTTGTGACAACACCAAAAATTCCACCAGCAATATCTTGAGCAAAATTTGCAATTTGCGAATTTGAAATATTAAGTGATTGTTCAATTGATGCTGCATCAATTTGTAAATTGAAAGATGTGTTTAACCATCCGACAAATCCTTGAATTAAAGCAGGAATTTGAGTGATCAAACTTGCTAATTGTGAGGCAAGAAGTTGACCAAAAGCTGCGATGAAAGCAACCACTAGGGCTACTAACAAAGTTAATACGACAAAAGTACTTAATCCTCTTTTCATGCCGCGTTTAGTTAAAATTTCAACAAGTGGAGTTATTGCGATACCCAACAACCATGCCAGTAGTAGTAAAAATAAGAAATCTTTACTTTTTCCAAATGCCCACTCAACTAATTGGAATGCGATTACAAGTAATAAAACAGTGATAACGCTTCTTTGAATAAATCTGCGATTAACGGAAAAATCCCAACGGTTACCCGAAGCATTTTTCCCCGAAATATCGGGAGTATTTTCGTTGGTTCCTTGGTTATTCAATTAATCTCCTAGGTCTAATTGATAACTCTACTTAACTTGTTTCACCTAAAGGGTGTTGTGGTGGTGTAGGTAAGTTAAATTCCAGCAGAATTAGACGTATGCCTCAATATCGCGACGAAGGAATAGTGCTTCGTACCCAGAGACTGGGGGAAGCAGACCGAATCGTCACTGTTCTAACTAGAAATAGCGGAAGAGTTAGAGCAGTTGCAAAAGGTGTTAGAAAAACTACTTCAAGATTTGGTGCCAGAGTTGAACCATTTGGCCATATCGACGCACATTTTCATATTGGAAGATCGCTAGATATTTTAAGTCAGGTTGAATCCTTTTATTCTTATGGTGCAACTTTGTCGCAAGATTACGCAAAATGGACTGCTGGTCAAGCAATGTTAGAAACAGCAGAGAGGTTAACTCCTGAAGAAAAAGAACCGGCAACTCAACAATATTTATTATTAATTGGTGGGTTAAGAGCACTAATTAAAGATGAACATGATCCAAATTTAATTCTTGATTCATATCTCTTACGTTCCCTTTCATTAGCAGGGTATTCACCTTCTTTTTATGAATGTGCACGTTGTGGGGTTGAAGGACCACATCGAGCTTTTTCAGTTAGTGCTGGAGGCGCAACTTGTGAAGAGTGTCGACCACCAGGTTCTGTTGTTCCAGCGCCTGCCACTATTTCTTTAATGTCTGCACTTCTTACAGGGGATTGGGAAACAGCAGATGCCTCCGAAATAAAGTTCAGGCGAGAAGCAAGTGGCATTATTGCTGCATACCTACAATGGCATATTGAACGAGGATTGAGATCACTAAGAATGGTGGAACGATAGAACATGGCGAAAGCTAGAAAAAAATTTCCACCAGTTCCAAGGCATTCAACTGGAGTAAAGCCTCCTGGAATTTCTTCAACATTTGTTCCTAATCACGTTGCAATAGTTATGGATGGCAATGGTCGATGGGCTAAAGAAAGAGGTTTACCAAGAACTGCAGGACATGAAGCAGGTGAATTAGCACTACTTGATGCTGTTTATGGCGCACTTGAAATTGGAGTTAAGTACTTAACTGTTTACGCGTTTTCAACCGAAAATTGGAAAAGAAGTCCCCAAGAAGTTAAATTTTTAATGAATTTTAATAGAGATGTAATTCATCGACGTGTTGAAGAAATGAATCAATATGGAATTAAAGTTCGATGGGCTGGCCGAGAAGCACGACTTTGGAAAAGTGTTGTTGACGAATTGAAGAAAGCAGAGAGAAAAACTTCAAAAAATGATCAATTAACTTTAACAATGTGTGTTAATTATGGTGGAAGAGCTGAGATTGCTGATGCCATGGTCGAAATGGCTGAAGATGTAAAGGCAAAAAAATTAAAACCTGATGCAATTACCGAAAAGAAAATTAAAAAATATCTTTATGAACCAAATTTGCCAGACGTTGACCTTTTTTTAAGAACTTCAGGAGAACAAAGGACAAGTAATTTCTTGCTCTGGCAATCTGCTTATGCTGAAATGGTTTTTATGGATGTTTTGTGGCCAGACTTCGACAGAAGACATCTATGGCAAGCAATAGAAATTTATGCCAAAAGAGAACGTCGCTTTGGCGATGCAAAACCTAATTAATTTATTCTCCTATATTTCCAACGATTAACCACATAGCTACAACGCCAACAATTGTTGCAAGCATCGTAAGTCTTGATGGATGACGAGAATGTGCCTCTGGCAAAATATGAGAAGTTGCTAAATAGATTACAAATCCTGAGAAAACAGCTAAATAAATTCCAACTGATTTATCACTTAAAGCAATAACGCTTCCAAGGGCTGCACCAGAAATTCTCATCACAGCATCTAAACCAAGTAAGTAGAAAGAAGACTTTGTCCACTTTCCACTCTTAATCAAAAGAGAAACAGTATTTAACCCATCACTAAATGCGTGAGCCAACAAAGCTATAAAAACTGTTAAACCTAGAGCATTACTTACTTGAAAAGAAATTCCTAAAGCCACTCCATCTAAGAAAACATGCCCAGCCATTCCCACAGCACCCAAACCACCTGCAACATTTACAGGATGTTTGTGGTCATGACCATAATCAGACTCAGTTGCCTCATGTGAGCCAAATATTTTTTCAGCAAAGTGCAAACTTAAAAATCCAAGAACTAGTGCAAGTGAAACTATTTGAATTCCACCAACAGAATCAGTGTTGAGTTCAAATATTTCAGGCAATAAATCAAAAGCAACTAAACCTAAAAGCAGTCCACCGGATAGACCTAAAACTAGATGAAGACGATCCTTTCCTTTAAGGGCAAGATAACCACCCAACAAGGTCGCAAAAACAGTTACTGCTGCAAGTAAAATAGCAAGATTCATAATCTCTAACTTAACCTATCCCTAAAAAACTTGGCTTAGCCTAGAAGCGACTAAAAGCTGTGTAGAAAATTAACACAGCGACCAAAACTCGAAGAACTTTAGAAGAACGCGTGAGTACTGGCCAACTCAGTGCTAAAAGCCAAACAAGAACTAAACCAATAAAAAGTAAAGCAAAAAAACCAATCCAAAGTCCTGGTGATTCATTGGGATTGGCCAATAAACCAATTAGCAAGACGATGGTCATAAATACTGGCAAGATCCAGCGGGGAAGGGAGTGAATTCGAACTAAATAAGGAGCACTGGCTTTTTCAAGTTTTTTTCTGAACTCAGACATTCACACACTCACATTCCTATAAAGGGATACCTCTAGTGTGGCGGATATGTTCGTAATGACAAAACATAGGTGTGATGATCAGGCTGACTTTCTAATTAAGGTTAAGCAAATGGTTGCATTTCTTTCCAATGAACCAGGATTCCTTGAAGTCCTAGTTGGCAGAGCCCCCGATGATGCTCAAACTTTGGTAATCGTTCAAAAATGGGATTCGATAGGCAATGCTCGCAGGGCACTCAACTCTGGCAAGAATCGAATGGACGTTTGGCCAGTTTTATCAAGTGCTAATGACGAACCGACCATGTTTGAAACTTTATTTGAGTTCAAAGATGGCATTGGGAATGACTTTGAATCGGTGCTTAACGAAAACTAACTAAGTCTTTAAGTAGGCTAAAGGTTCAATACATTAAATGGGAATAAAGGGGAATGGCCCAAATGGCAGCTGATCGCGTAGAAGCCATTGTTAATTTAGCTAAACGTCGTGGTTTTGTTTATCCTTCAAGTGAAATTTATGGTGGAACTCGCTCGGCTTGGGACTATGGTCCACTGGGAGTTGCTTTAAAAGAAAATGTTAGAAATCAATGGTGGCAATCAATTGTTAGATCGCGAGAAGATGTTGTTGGACTTGATTCCTCAGTAATACTTGCACCACAAGTTTGGCAAGCATCAGGACATGTTGAGGCATTCGTAGATCCGTTAACAGAATGTAAACAATGCCATAAAAGATATAGAGCTGACCAAGTAATTGAAGCTTATGTAACAAAAAATAAAAAAGAACCAGCAAATGGTTTAGCAGATATTGCGTGTGCAAATTGTGGTACGCGTGGTCAATTTACTGAAGAAAGAATGTTTAATGGAATGCTGCGTACTCATGTCGGTGTTTCAGAAGACGATGGAGCATTGCATTATTTACGACCAGAAACTGCACAAGGAATATTTGTTAACTTTAATAATGTTTTAACAACATCTAGAAAAAAACCTCCATTTGGTATTGCACAAGTCGGTAAAGCTTTTAGAAATGAAATTACTCCAGGCAATTTCATTTTTAGAACCAGAGAATTTGAACAAATGGAATTAGAATATTTTGTCAAACCAGGCGAAGATGAAAAATGGCATGAATATTGGTTAGAACAAAGATGGAATTGGTATGTGGATCTAGGAATCAAACCTGAAAACTTAAGAAAATTTGAACATCCTAAAGAAAAACTGTCACATTATGCAAAAAGAACTGTTGATATTGAATATAAATTTGAATTCGCAGGTTCTGAGTGGGCAGAGCTTGAAGGAGTTGCAAATAGAACAGATTTTGACTTAAAGACACATAGTCAAGCTAGTGGTACAGATCTAAATTATTTTGATCAAGAAAATAATGAAAAATATTTTCCTTACGTTATTGAACCATCAGCCGGTTTAACAAGAGCAGTATTGGCATTTTTACTTGATGCTTACGATGAAGATGAAGCGCCAAATTCTAAAGGCGGAGTAGATAAAAGAACTGTTTTAAGACTTGATCCAAGACTTGCACCAATTAAAGTTGCAGTTTTGCCGTTATCAAGAGATGAAAAATTAAGTCCAGTTGCAAAACAAATAGCACAAGAATTGCGTAAAAAATACATGGTGGAATTTGATGATTCAGGTGCTATTGGTCGTCGTTATAGACGAGCAGATGAAATCGGAACACCTTTTGCTGTCACTGTTGATTTTGAAAGCTTGGAAGATAAAAGTGTCACAATTAGAGACAGAGATAGCATGGAACAGGTACGAGTTCCCATAGCAGAATTACCAAATTGGTTAGGTTCTCGTTTACCTGCGTAAAATAGTTTTACCTATGTCTTTAAAAACCTCAAGATTTGAAGTTGATCCTCCCGTTGTTTTAGCTCCCATGGCAGGAATTACTAATCAAGCATTTCGAAGATTATGTCGTGAATATGGTGCAGGTCTTTATGTAAGCGAAATGGTTACAAGTAGAGCTTTAATTGAAAGATCTCCTGAAACTATTCGAATGGTTACTCCAGATCCTGATGAAGAAATTAGAAGTGTGCAACTTTATGGAGTAGATCCTGAAGTTATGTCCAAAGCTGTGGAGATGCTTATAAGAGAAAATAGAGCAGATCATATTGATTTAAACATGGGATGTCCCGTACCAAAAGTGACCAAAAAAGGCGGGGGAGCAGCACTTCCCTGGAAAAAGGATTTGTTTCAAGAAATTTTGGAAAGTGCAGTTAATACTTCAAATAAAATAACCTCCGAATTAGGAGTGAAAAAAGTTCCTGTCACAGTAAAAATGCGAATGGGAATCGATGATCAGCATTTAACTTATATTGAAGCAGGAAAAATCGCCGCCAAAGCAGGTGTTAGCTGGGTTGCGCTTCATGCACGCACCGCGGAACAAATGTATTCGGGGAAAGCTCGATGGGAAGCTATCAAGGTTTTGGTTGAAGAATTAAAAGAATTTGATGTCCCTGTTCTTGGTAATGGTGATATTTGGTCGGCTCAAGATGCATTAGAAATGGTTAAGCAAACCGGTTGTGCGGGAGTTGTAGTCGGTCGTGGTTGTTTAGGAAAACCATGGCTATTTGGACAACTTGCTGCAGCCTTTGCAGGTAGAGACATTCCTAAGGATCCCGGATTAGATGTAGTTTCACAAATTATTAAAAGACATGCTGTTTTATTGTGCGAATTGTACGGTGAATATAAAGGAATTAGAGATATTAGAAAACATATGGCTTGGTATTTGAAAGGCTTTTCAGTTGGAAACCAATTAAGAACATCATTAGCAATGGTTGAAAGTTTAGAAAACTTAGATTTCTTGTTAGCTAAATTAGATATAAATCAAGATTTCCCTGAAATTGTCATAGACAAACCTCGAGGCCGTGTTGGTTCACAAAAGAAAGTTTCCCTTCCCCATAATTGGCTGAATAGTAGAAGTATTGACAAAAATGAAGTCAAAGATCTTCGTGAAGCCGAATTATCTGTTAGCGGTGGCTAAGTGTTTAAGGTAATTAAATTAGTTTATAAATTAATTAAATGGAGTATTGCAATTGTTGTAATTGGATTACTGGTCTTTGTTGGGTATAACGCATCTGGTGTTTGGTCAAGTGCAAAATTAGATCAAAGAGATAATTCTGATGCAATTATTGTTTTGGGTGCAGCTCAATTTGATGGAGATCCATCACCTGTTTTTAGTAATCGACTTGACCACGCGCTAGAACTTTATAGGGATAAAGTTTCACCTCTTGTGATAACTGTGGGTGGAAAACAAGATGGCGACAGATTCACTGAAGCAGAAGCAGGATTTAATTATTTAAATAAGTCAATTAAGAAAAAGAATTTAAAAGCCATTACGGACGGAAAAGATACTTTGCAAAGCTTTGAACTAATCAGAAAGGAATTCCCGGATTTAAAAACAGTCACGTTAGTCAGTGATCCTGCACATTTATGGCGTAG
>JBJOKB010000078.1:0-6979 GCA_046046315.1 Actinomycetota bacterium
GCAAGAGTTGAAATTATTGGCGTTGCATAAGTGATTGTGGCAGCAGCCAAACTGCTCACATCTCTAATTATTTTATAAACAAGTGGAAATGCTAATCCCGTTGAAAATATTCCAAGAAATATTATGGCCCAAACTGTGGAAGGCCCAATTTGAGTAGGTGTTGAAGTAAAAATCAAACAAAGCAATAATAATTGAATTGCAGAAGCACTTAATTGAGCTCCTATAAATGAAGATGGACTAAATCCAAGTTCGGTAACTTTAGATCTGGTGTAAATCACTACTCCGCCATAACAAGCAGTTGCCAAAATTACTGCCAAAATTCCAATCAAATCACTTTCACCGGAGTTACCTTCCCAGATTCCAATTAGAATTAATACCCCAGCAAATCCAGTTAATACTCCTAAGTATTCATTTTTACTAATTCTGTCTTTTGGGATAAATGCCATTGAGAATATGGCGGTCCATAATGGAGTAGCTGCATTTCCAATACCTGCTAATACAGAAGTTATATGAGTTTCTCCATAAGCAATTAATGCAAAGGGAGCAGTGTGCTGTAAGAACCCAGCAATATTTGCTCTGGCCCAAGCTTTTCTGGTGTTCGGTAATTTTTGTTTCATAATAAGCAAAATGATGAGAACTGTTATCGCACCCAATGCGACTCGACCAAATGCAATTTGAAGTGGGGAAAGGTCTTCACCGGAAATCTTGATGAAAAAGAATGACATACCCCACACAACACTTAAAAAAATCCAAGATGGAAGCCAAGTTTTTAATGGTGGAGAAGTTGTCATAGAAAACCTATTGTGTCATGACTAATCCCACTTGAGTCACACAAATAACGTTAATCACTAACTTATGTGATTCATGTGATTGAAACGACACGACCAAACGCGTAATCGCGTACTTTTTACTTCACTATTACATACGATAGGGGAGCGCTCAAAAATAGAGACAAAAAAGCTTTTAGGAGAAAATTTAAATAATGGATGCCGTCTCAGTTTCCCCCGGCAATGGTGAATTTTCACTAAGTGATCGAGATAAAGAAATTTTAGAATTTGAACGTCAATGGTGGAAGTATTCAGGAGCAAAAGAACAAGCAATCAGAGAATTATTTGGCATGAGTGCAACAAGGTATTACCAAGTGCTTAATGCCTTAGTTGATCATCCGGCAGCATTAAGTTTTGATCCGATGTTGATTAAAAGATTACAAAGAATGCGTTCAGCTCGTGCTCGCAATCGTTCCGCTCGCAAACTTGGTATCCAACTTTAAAGAAAGTGGTCTGGCTTAAAAATGCCAACCGGAACAGTTTTGTGGTTTAACACGGAAAAAGGTTATGGCTTCATTAAAGCCAAAGATGGATCTGAAATATTTGTCAGAGAAAATGCAATATCTTCCCAAGGGCTGAGGACTCTAAGTGAGGGTCAAAAAGTAGTTTTTGAAATTGATATGGAAACAGACTCTCGAGGCCCAAGTGCTACTAACGTAGCAATTCAATAAAAATCAACCGGTATTTCTTAAGCCCGTTGCAATTCCATTAATAGTTAGAAGCAAAGTTCTTCTTAACAATGGATCAGTTTCTTCAGGATTTTGATTTAACTGTCTTACCTTTTTCAATAATGAAACTTGCAGGTACTGCAAAGGTAGAAGGTAAGTATCTCTAATTTGTAAAGTTTTTTTCAACGATTGTTGATTTTCAAGAATTTCTTTTTCTCCAGTTAACCACAGAATTTGGTTTTTAGTTTCTTCATATTCTGCTTTTACTTTTTCAAACATATGATGCAATTCACTTGGGACTAATTCTGTTACATAATGTTGGGCAATTTTCATATCAGCTTTAGCAACAGTCATTTCAACGTTACTAATAAAGTTTTTGAAGAATGCCCAATCTTTTGCCATTCGTTTTAAGGATTCTTCATGGCCAGCAGCGCGGGCGGCTTTAATTCCTGAACCAACACCAAACCAGCCAGGAATAATTTGTCTTGATTGGGTCCAACCAAATACCCAAGGAATCGCTCTTAATGATTCAAGTCCTGCATTTGTTTGTCTTTTTGCTGGACGAGATCCAAGGTGTAAATCAGCAAGTTGTTCAACAGGAGTAGAGAGCGCAAAATAATTGGCTAGATCTGGATCTTTTGTTAAAGAGTTATATTTTTCTTGCGCAGCAAGACTTACTGCATTCATTACCTTGTCCCACTCATCAAGATCTTTTTGGTTAACTCGCGCGCCGGCGTGAAGCAAAGTTGCCTCTAAAGTTGCAGCAACTAATAATTCAAGATTTTCACGAGCCAGTTGAGGCAATAAGTATTTGTCACTAATTACTTCACCTTGTTCAGTTAATTTCATTTCTCCAACAACGACTCCCCATGGCATAGCCAAAATTGCATCGTGAGTTGGTCCACCACCGCGACCTACAGTTCCACCTCGACCATGGAAAAGTCTTAAGCGCACACCATGTTTGATTGCAACGTCACGAAGTTTTCGTTGCGCTAATTGAATTTCCCATTGACTGGTAGTAATTCCTGCGTCTTTGTTTGAATCTGAGTAACCAAGCATCACTTCTTGAACGTTGTCACGAAGTGAAACAAGTACTCGGTAAGAAGGTGTGGAGAGAAGTGTTTCAAGAATTTCTCCAGCATTTCTTAATTCATCAACAGTTTCTAGTAATGGCACGAAGTTAACTTTTGCCACTCTAGAGGGCAAATCGACTAGGCCATTTTCCTTAGCTAAAACAACCGCCGCTAACAAATCTTCAGGTCCTTTAGTCATGGAGATTATGTAGGTATCAATTACGTCATCGCCATATTGTTTTAATGCTTGATTAATTGCCCCAAAGGTTTCGTAAGTTTTGATTTTTTCTGCATCCGTTAAAACACCAGGAGTAAAAAGTGGTTTATTTGAATCTAGTTGTTGGGCTAAGACAGCAAATTTTTCAGATTTTGTTAAATCCTGATAGGGCTTATTTAATAACTTGGAATTATCAAAAAGCGGCGCTAAAGCCTCATGATGTTTATCTGAATGCTCTCTTACGTCAAGTTTGGCAAGCTGTAAACCAATAGCAGCAGCTGTTCGAAGAGCTTTTCCAAGAACACCTTGGGCGATTAATTCACTTCTGTCATTATTCAAAGCCACAAAAAGTTGATTCAAATCATCAACAAATTCTTTTTCACTTGCATAATCAACTCCTGGAACATGGGATGATTTAGAAGCAAAACGAATTCTGGTTTTTTCTAATTTATGACTGATGGCTGAAAGTTTTAGTCTGTATGGTTCTTCGGCGTTAATTCTTTTCATTCGTGAATCTAAGTCAGTTAAAACTGTCATATCTTTTTCAACAGAATCCCAAAGTTGATCGTCAGCAGGTGATATTCGATCTGAAATAGATAAGTCTTCTGCAAGATGTTTAAGAATTGATTGTAAATCTCTAATAGCGTGACCTCTTTGCAAAGTTAAAACAGTTGTCGTTACTTCAGGAGTAACAAATGGATTACCATCTCTGTCTCCACCAATCCAAGATCCAAAAGTGAGTGGAGTATCAGTTGGTTTTAATTTGTCACCTACACCTAATTCATGAGCTATGCGATTCAATTCTTGTAAAACTTCAGGTAAAGCTCCCGTAGCCGCATCATCGAGATAGTTCATTGCATTTCTTGCTTCATCAAGAACTTCTGGTCTTTCTAAACGCAATTCATCTGTTTGCCACAAAAGGTCAATTATTTCTGAAAATTGATCATCATTAACAGTGGTGAGCGAGGAATTTGAATATTTTTCATTTAATAATTCAGCAATTCTCTTTAGTTTTAACAACACACTTCTACGAGACGCTTCGGTTGGATGTGCTGTAAATACTGGTCTGACATGAAGATTTTGGAAAGCTTCTTCAATGGTCTCTTGATCAATGCCTGATTCCTTAATTCTTGATGCAACCTGTGAAAGCCAAGTGCCATTGATTGTTCTTTCTCGTGCTCTATCTTGGGATCTAAAAAACTGCTCTGTGATATTTGCCAAGTGGAAATAGACACTGAAAGCTCGCGCAAGTTTGATTGCAGAATCTAAGTCGATGTGGGCAAGTAATTGAGCAACATCATTAGGTTTATCTTTTGAAAGTGTTCGAATTTTTTCAACTAATTCAAAAAGTTGTGGACCTTCTTGTCTAGTTAATGAGTGACCAAGCAAGGTACCTAAACGGTGAATCTCAGCACGCATCAGAGCGGCTGAATCTTGTCCACCATTTGAAGTCATGAGTCGATTCTAATCAATCAATTATTTATAAATTTTTTTGACGAGGTTTGCTTCAATAAATCTTGTAAAAACACCAAATATTTAATTTGGTTTTGGATCATTGCCTGACAAAACATCAGCGGCATCGATGATGCGGTAGGCATAACCTTGTTCAGCTAAGAATCTTTGACGATGAGCAGCAAAATCAGCATCAATGGTGTCTCTTGACACAACGGCATAAAAGCGCGCTGTTCTGCCATCAGCTTTTGGTCTTAATACTCGGCCAAGTCTTTGAGCTTCTTCTTGTCTAGAACCAAAAGAGCCAGAAACCTGAATTGCAACTCCTGCTTCTGGTAAATCTAGTGAAAAGTTTGCAACTTTACTTACGACCAAAACTTTTAAGTCACCTGATCTAAATGCTTCAAATAGTTTTTCACGTTCTTTAATAGGAGTTGAACCATCAACAACCGGGGCACCTAAATGTTGGCCAAGTTCAGCTAATTGATCAAGATATTGTCCAATTACTAAAACTCGATCATCACTGTGTTTAGCAACTAGGGTTTCTACAACATTATTTTTAGATAAAGTTGTTGAAGCTAGACGATATTTGTCTTCTCTTTCTGCTGTGGCATAAGTTAAACGTTCGTGTTCAGGAAGTGTGACTCGAACTTCCACACAATCAGCTGGCGCAATCCAACCTTGATCTGCCATGTCTTTCCATGGTGCGTCAAATCTTTTTGGACCAATTAAAGAAAACACATCATCTTCACGACCGTCTTCTCGAACTAATGTTGCTGTTAAGCCAAGGCGTCGACGAGATTGAATGTCAGCGGTAAATCTAAAAACTGGTGCAGGAAGTAAATGAACTTCATCATAAATAATCAAACCCCAATTTTTTGCATCAAATAATTCAAGATGAGCGTAAGTTCCTTTTCTTTTGGTGGTTAAAACTTGGTAAGTAGCAATAGTTACCGGACGTATTTCTTTTTTAGAACCTGAATATTCACCAATTTCATCTTCTGTCAAAGTTGTTCTTTTTAATAATTCAGTTCTCCATTGACGAGCAGAAACTGTGTTTGTTACCAAAATTAAAGTGGTTGTTGCAAGAGTTGCCATCGCACTTGCGCCCACAATTGTTTTTCCAGCACCGCAAGGAAGAACTACAACACCCGATCCACCATGAACAAAAGATTCTGAAGCAATTTGTTGGTAACCGCGAAGCTCCCAACCTTTTTGCACTAATTCAATTGCGTGAGCATCACCGTCAACATAACCCGCATAATCTTCTGCTGGCCAACCTAGTTTCAATAATTGTTGTTTTAGTTGTCCTCTCTCAGATGGATGAACCACAATGTTTTGATCATCAATTCTTTGACCAACTAAGGGTTGGATTCTTTTACTGCGAAGTATTTCTTCTAAAACAGGAAGATCTTCACAATGCAAAATCAGTCCATGTACAGGATCTTTCTTTAAACTCAATCGACCATAGCGATCCATAAGTTCGGCAACATCAACTAATAATCCGTGTGGCACGGCATATCGCGAATATTTAAGAAGTGTGTCAACAACACTTTCTGCATCTAAACCAGCAGCTCTGGCATTCCATAAACCAAGTGGAGTAATTCTGTAGGTATGAACGTGCTCAGGTGATCTTTCTAATTCAGCAAAAGGAGCAATAGCTCTTCGCGCCTCTGCGGATAATGCGTGATCTATTTCTAGAAGTAAGGTTTTATCGCTTTGGACAATTAATGGACCATCGGTCATTTATTTCTTGCCCTTTTCTGCTCCAGATATGCGAGAAATTGCATAGTCACGAATTCTTGATTCTGTTAAATCAAAACCGGTTAATAATCCACCTTCAAAACGAATTGGTTCAACAATTCGATTTGAACTCATTCCATGTGTATCAACGTAGGTAAGTGTAATGCACATTTCACTAGGTTTGCTTCCTGAAATTACTTTGTCTACAACTTCTCTGAATAATTCAGCAATTTCACTGGCAGGCGTTTTATTTGGCGCTGCAGCAGGTGTAACTGGTTTTGTCTTTGGATCTTCACCGGCTCTTAAAGCTTTAATTGCAGCATCGAGAAGTGCTGCATCTGGTGGCGCACCTTCTGGTGCAGGTCTAGGTCTAACTCTAGCTGGAGATCGTCTTTCATTTGGTGCAGGAATTGCATCATCAATTGGTTCATCAATTGGTTTGATGTCACCCAATTTTCTTACTAAATCATTAATTAAATATTCCAATGGTTGAGGGACTGAAGTTGTTGTGTATTTATTTAAAAATTCAAGAATTCTTTCAGCGCTGTAACCACGTTCCATCGCTCTTTGTAAAGATGATTCAGTAAATCTAAATACTTGTGCAGCACCACGGGATTCTTGATAAGCCATGTGTCTTAATTCAGATGCAACTTCTGCTGCTGGAGGTCCTGGAATCACGGCGGTCAAATCTGCTTGCAAAACAAAAGTTGCAATTGCATCTGGCAAAAGTGGAGCAATTGCAGAAACTAACATCTGATCTGGTTTAACTGCGTAACCTTTGGGATCAGCAACAGCAGCTCTTGCAGCAGCAGTTCTTGCTTCAGGAGATGGCATTGTGTAACGCATTTCACCCAATGCACGTCCTGTTGTAGCCAAAACTCCTAATCCACGAATACCGATTGTGTTTGATTCACCTAATGTTGCTTTAACTAAAAGTTCAATTTCTTCTTTATTTTTTCTAGGTCTTAACCAAGTTACATAATCAACAATTGCATCTTG
>JBJOKB010000097.1:0-5529 GCA_046046315.1 Actinomycetota bacterium
TAAAGATGCAACTATTTTGGTGGCTGGACCTGAGTTTGGAACAGGTTCTTCTCGTGAGCATGCTGTTTGGGCATTAATGGATTATGGCTTCAAAGTGGTTTTGTCATCTCGTTACGCCGATATTTTCCGCGGCAATTCTGGCAAAGCAGGTTTAGTGACTGCCGAAGTTCCACAAGAGGTGATCGAGAAGATCTGGGCTTTGGTAGAAAAAGATCCATCAACCAAAGTCACTGTTGATCTAGAAAAGAAGCAGGTCAAAGCCGGAGAATTAGTTGCCGATTTTCAAATTGATGACTATGTCAGATGGCGCTTAATGGAAGGTTTGGACGATATTGGTCTGACTTTACGCCATGAATCCAAGATTACTGAGTTTGAAAAATCTCGTCCAAGTTACAAACCCAAAACTGCTTAAGTCACACCAGTAACATTTTTCTTCAGTAAAACTTCGATTTTTCGAATATTGTTAAAAATTTTGCCTATAAAATAAGAACTTTTTCGGTGTGTCGTGCAAATTTCCCTTATTTTATTGCGTAATTTTAACCCCAGCAATAAAAATCTTTTATTGCCAGCCATAAAAAGCTAAAGAACTTTAGAAAGGTTCAAAAAGTTGAAGAAGCCAGACTTAGCAGACTTAGTGCAACAACATTTTGAAGCCAATCGTCGTCAAGCTCTAGATTTCGTAGACGTGTTTTTTGACACGATCACCAATGCAGTTGCATCAGGTGACAAGGTTTCAATCGCAGGATTTGGTATCTGGGAAAAGAAAAATCGCCCAGCAAGAATGGCACGTAACCCTATGACTGGTGCTCCAGTTAAAGTTCCTGCCAAAACAGTTGCAAAATTCCGTCCAGCAGCAGATTTCAAAGCAATCGTGCTTGGTGGAAAAAGAGCAGCCAAGAAAGCTAAAAAAGTAACTGCAAAGAAAACCAAAAAAGTTACTAAAAAAGCTTCCAAAGGCAAATCAATTCTGGGCCTAAAGAAAAAAGCAAAAAAGAAGCGCTAAATCGCTGATTTTTAAGTTGATGCCCGGTCGCAGATTCTGCCACCGGGCATCATGCTGATTGGATACTTGTTATGGCCCGGATCTCTCGCAAATCTCGTTTGGGATTTGTTTATCGATTAATCGTTATTATCTTGAGACCGCTTTTAGTTCTAATTACTAAACGTGATTATCGTGGTGTAGAAAATTTAAATTTCGACGGCGGAATTATTGCCGCTATGAATCACAACTCTTGGTTTGATCCATTTGTAGTTGCACAATTTATGTGGGATAACGATCGACCACCAAAATTTTTAGCAAAGTCTGGAATTTTTAAAATTCCAGTAATTGGTCAACTTATTTATTTAGCAGGACAAATTCCTGTTTATAGAGAATCTCGTCACGCCAAAATTGCAGTAAGAGGTGCAATTAAGGCAGTGGAAAGAGGAGAAGCAGTTGTATTAAGTCCAGAAGGAACGTTAACAAGAGATCCAAATCTTTGGCCGATGGATGGAAAAACTGGAGCTGCTCGAATTGCGCTTGCTACAAAAGCACCAGTTATTCCCGTTGCGCACTGGGGAGCTCAATTAGTCCTTGCTCCATATTCCAAGAAGTTAAAACTTTTTCCACGAAAAACTATGGTTGTTCAAGCTGGAAAACCCGTTGATTTGAGCGATCTTTACGAACAAGAGATCACAGGGGAAGTCTTAAGGATTGCCACATCTAGAATCATGGATGCAATTACCAAAGAATTAGCAGACATTAGAAACGAAACCCCACCGGCACAAAGAATGCCATGGACAAAGGAAAAACCATAAAAACAGTTGCGGTAATGGGTGGAGGTGCTTGGGCTACTGCGTGCGCCCAAGTTTTAGCTGATGCTGGACACAATGTGGTGTTGTGGGCAAGAAGTGAATCAGTGGTAAATGACATAAATGAAAATAATAAGAATTCGAAGTTTCATCCGGGAGTAAAACTTTCTTCTCGCATATCGGCAACCACTTCTGCTCAAGTTGCACTTGATAAAAAAGAATTAGTATTTTTTGCTCTACCAGCGCAATCTTTAAGAGAAAATCTCGAGGAGTGGAAAAACTTCGTTTCTCCCACTGCTGTTTTTGTTTCACTTATAAAGGGAATCGAAAATACCTCCAAGATGAGAATCTCCGAAGTAATTTCGGACGTCTTTAATTGCTCTGAAAATAGAATTGCCGTTGTGAGTGGGCCAAATTTGGCTGGAGAAATTATTCATCGTCAACCAACAGCAACAACAATTGCTTGTGCGGATGAAGATGTTGCTGCAGATGTGGCAAATTCGCTTGCAACCAATTATTTCAGGGCATTCTGGACTACAGATGTTATCGGAACTGAATTAGCAGGTGCTGTTAAAAACATTGTGGCCATTGCAAATGGAATTGCAGTTGGCTTAGGTCTTGGTGAAAATACTCAGTCAGCTTTAATTACCAGAGGTTTAGCAGAAATGACACGTCTAGGTGTGGCACTGGGAGCTAGAACTGAAACATTTTTAGGTTTGGCAGGTATTGGAGATCTAATTGCAACTTCTCAATCTCCACTTTCTCGAAATAGATCTTTTGGAGAAGCACTCGGCCAAGGAAAAACAATTGAAGAAGCACAATTAAAAGCTCAAGGAACTGTAGAAGGAGCAAAAAGTTTGGCTCCACTTTTAGCACTTGCTGCAAAATATGATTTAGATATGCCAATTGCCGCTCAAGTGTTAAGAGTTATTCGCGATGGCGACGATGCTCACGATGTGATGGCAGCACTACTTGATCAACCAATTACAGCAGAGCACGAATAGAATTAACTTCGTGGGAAAAATTAGAGTCGGAGTTTTATTCGGAGGGCGTTCCTCTGAACACAGCATTTCGTGTATTTCTGCTAATTCCATAATCAATGTACTTGATAGAAATAAATATGAGGTTGTTCCAATGGGAATTACTTCTGATAATTCTTGGGTAATTTTTGAGGATAAAAATCCTTTTTTAAGTATTTCAAAAGGCGAACTTCCAGTAGTGACAAAAGATGGAATTCAAGCAAATAAACCTATTAAGTTTTCTAAATTTCCATCAGAAGATTTAATTTCATTGGATGTAATTTTCCCAGTTTTACATGGCCCATTTGGAGAAGATGGAACCATACAAGGATTAATTGACCTACATGCGATTGCGTTTGTGGGCTCCGGTGTTTTGGGATCTGCCATCGGTATGGACAAGACCACTTCGAAAGCATTACTAAAAACTGCAGGTTTTCCAGTGGGAGATTTTGTCACAATCCTGGATTCACAATGGAAAAATGATAAGCAAAACATTTTGCAAAAAATTTCGGAATTAGGATTACCAGTTTTTGTTAAACCTGCTAGGGCTGGAAGTTCTTTGGGTATTCAAAAAGTCAAAGAAGCAGCTCAAATCGAAAAAGCCATAGAAGAAGCACGCAAGCACGATAAACGAATCATTGTTGAAGCAAGCATTGAAAATGCTAGAGAAATTGAGTGCGCTGTAATTTCAGGAGAAGAAAAAAAACCATCGAAAGCATCTTTGCCTGCTGAAATTATTGTGAAAAAGAATCATGAATTCTATGACTTTGAAGCAAAATATATGGATGATTCAGCCGACTTGGTGGTCCCTGCCAAGCTTGATAAGAAAATTCAGGCAGATTTACAAGCTCTAGCGACAAGAGTTTTTGATTACTTTAACTGTGAAGGTTTAGCTCGAGTTGATTTTTTCTTAACTAAAGACAATGAAATAATTGTAAATGAAATAAATACCATGCCCGGTTTTACTTCAATTTCAATGTTTCCACGAATGTGGGAAGCAACAGGAATGAAATATGGGGAATTAGTTGACTACTTGATTCAAGAAGCATTAAACAGACCTATTGGTCTGCACTAACTACAACTTAACTATCGGACAAGTAAGGGTTCTGGTAATTCCCTTTACTTTTTGCACTTTTGTTAAAACCACTTTTGCTAAATCATCCATTGAGTTTGCTTCTGCTCTAACAATCACGTCATAAGGTCCAGTGACGTGTTCTGCGTTCATCACACCACTAATTTCATTGATGGCTAAAGCAACCTCATCAGACTTGCCGACTTCGGTTTGTACCAAGATGTAAGCCTGAACGCTCATTATTTTTTCAACTCTCTCTATCTAATAGTGAGCATAAACTTACATTTAAGTTAGATAATTGAACAGGGGGAGATCAAGATGAGTGAGCAAACAATCGCCGAATTGGGAGAATTTGGCTTTGTTGAATTATTAAAATCACGCCTTGCTCCTGCTTCTCAAGTAATCCTTGGTTTAGGTGATGATGCTGCAATTGTGCAGTTAGATTCACCACGCGTTGTGGCTTCAACAGACATTTTGGTTGAAGGTCAACACTTTAAAAGAGATTGGTCAAGTGCTAAAGATATTGGGCATCGTGCTGCTGCAGCAAATTTGGCTGACATCGTGGCAACAGGTGCAACGCCAACAGCATTGCTAATTGGCTTAGCTATTCCTGGATCTACAAAAGTTGATTGGTTAATTGATCTTGTTGATGGAATTTGTGAAGAAGCCGCTTTAGTAAATGCAGCAGTTGTGGGTGGAGATACCACTAAATCTGAAAATCTAATTATTTCAATTACAGCACTAGGAAACATTAATGATTCAGGTTTGTCTCAAGCGCCATTAAAAAGAAGTGGAGCAGAACCTGGAAACTTAGTAATTTTGGCTGGGCGCTTAGGTTGGGCAGAAGCAGGTTTAAATGCATTACGAAAAGGTTTTAAATCACCAAAAATAGTTTGTGATGCCCACAGAAGACCAAAAGTTCCATACTTTGCAGGCACTATTGCTAAAGATTTTGTTTCATCAATGATTGATGTTTCAGATGGATTATTACAAGATTTAGGTCACATTGCTAAAGCATCGCAAGTTCATATTGATATTAAAACCACAGCATTAATTCCTGAGCAAGAAATATTAGATGTAGCAGCAGCTTTAAATGTGGATCCCATGATTTGGGTTATGACTGGGGGAGACGATCATGCTTTTGTAGCAACCTTGCCTAGATCAAGACAAGTTCCTGACGGATTTAAAGTTATTGGAGAAGTATTTGCGGGGGAAGCCCAAGTAACAATTGATGGAAAACATTTTCTTGGCCCCAAAGGCCATGATCATTTTAAATTTAGTTAGCGAGAAACTTTGCCTGCACGCAGGCAAGAAGTGCAAACATTAACGTGTTTTGGAGTTCCTTTAATGATTGCTTTTACTCTTTGAATGTTTGGATTGAAACGTCTTTTAGTTTTAATGTTGGAATGTGAAACTTGGTGACCAAATCCTGGTCCTTTGCCACAAACATCGCACTTGGCAGCCATTGAAATTTCACTCCCGATTTATTTAATTGCACTTTATTAGCAACTTGTAAGAGCCTACCTAAGGCATTGAATGCGCCTTGAAAGCACCCACTAAGCCTAGGCTGGAACCAACGATGGTTCACCTAAATTCCTCGCTGATTGATGTCTTAGGCGGTCGGTCAGCAAAACTTTTATCCACTGC
>JBJOKB010000041.1:0-17297 GCA_046046315.1 Actinomycetota bacterium
GCGTAATTGAAAAGCAGAAATGGGATTGCTACTCCAAAAAGTCCTGCCAAAAGTGCAGCTATCCAGTATTTAATTTCAACAGTTGCAGCATTGTTGAAATTAGATTTTGTGCTAAAGAAAACTATTAAGGCAAAAACAGTTCCAACTAGGAGCTGACCAAAAACTAAATCAACCACATTGTTTTCTGTGGCATAAAGTCTTGCCACAATCACATAAAAAGAAGCAGAAAGTGCAGCTGCGGTAAATGCAAATACTCCTAACCAATTATCAACCCCACTATTGCTAACTCCAGAAACTGCTAAAACCACCCCAAAGAAACCCATCAAGATAGAAAATACAATTCGAGGTGATATTTTTTCTTTCAAAAATAAGGCACCGATTATCGCTACAAAAAATACTTCTGTCGCCATCACTATTAATCCAGTAGAAACCGTGCCATTGGCATAACCAATATTTCCAAAAAGATAGGTAAGCCCAGGTTCGAGCAGACCCAAGGCCAAGGCGATCTTCCAGCGCAATTTAAGTTTTCGAACCTTGATCAATACATATAGAGCAACAAATGCAAAACCAATCGAGATTTCCAGCAATAGCAATTGCGTGATGCTGAAGGCATCTAGTGCCATATCAGCGAAGGGATTTCCTAAACCCCAGGACAACATTGACGCAATAAGTGCGACTAATCCACGCGTGGAAATTGTGTTATTCATGTGACTCAAGATTAGTGGATTTAGGCAACAAGATTGTCAATAAATTGAGGGTGAAAAAGCGGGTACTGATTGGATATTTTCCTGGATATAGTGCGAGAATATTGGAAGTAATTCCACCCCGTACGGAGGATAAGTGGCAGCACGTAAGAAGTCAAAGAAAAGCTCAAGCAAGAAGAGCTCAAAGCGCAAGGTAGCAAAGAAGAAATCTGCAAAGAAATCTTCAAGCAAAAAAACCGTAAAGCGTAAAGCAACAAAGAAGAAATCTGCAAAGAAATCTTCAAAGAAAAAAGTTGCTAAAAAGAAAGTTGCAAAGAAGAAGACTGCTAAGAAGAAATCTGCAAAGAAATCTTCAAAGAAAAAGTCATCTAAGAAATCTGCTCCAAAGGTTGCAGCACCAGCTGCTCCAGCTGCAGATGCTCCAGCACCATCACCATTCAACCCACTTAGCTGGTAATTAAAGCTATTTAGTTGTTTGGCTTAAACGTTTAAGGCCATTTCGCAAGAAATTGCGAAGTGGCCTTAACTAATGAAGGAGAGTAATGAGAAAGAAGTTATTAATTGTTTTAACTTCTCTATCTATTTCCTTTTCAACACTTGGCCCTGCAAACGCTTTTGTTCCCAAAGCCAAATGTAAAGCTGACGGAACTAAATGTTCGAAGAAAGCAAATACGCAAGCTTTGAGAAATTTTGCCATTGTGGATAATCAACATTATTTAAATGAACATAATTATCGAGTTCTAGGAAAAATTACTGCACCAGAAATGGCAAGTAAAGAATTTGCTGCCGCAAGCAAAATTTTGAAATACTCACAATCTTCTTATGGCGTTTGCTCTGAATTGTTATTACAAATGTCAAACCTTTACGCTGCCCGTGCCGCTACTTATGATCCAGCAGATCAAGTAGATGTCAGAGCTAATCTCAATGGACAGGTTGTGGCGTTAGAAGATCAAGTTCATGCAAACTGCAATCAAATAAAAATGCGTTGGTAATTTAGTAAGAAATTAGTTTTCCAATAACTCTGTTTGTAAAATCTTCAGGACTTCCAACTGGGCCAGTAATTCTCTCGATTAATTTTCCATCTTTATCAAGAAGTAGTGTTATTGGTAAACCGTTAATCGCATAAAATTCTCTTAATAAACTTCTTGGATCTTGCACGCTGGGAAATGGCAATTGCCATTGATAAGCAGCAGCAATCGCATCTTTTTCATTATCTTGATAGGCAATTCCTAGAAAATTAACTTTGCCATTTAACTTTTTAAAGGCTGCATTAAAAGCCACCGCATCGTCTGCGCAAACTGTGCACCAAGAAGCCCAAAGACTAATTACCAGAGGTAGGTCTTTTGGTAAACCGGCAAGATTAACCATTTCGCCATGTCCAAGACATTGCAGAACTGCGGCCGCAATTTGATTACGTGATTGACTTGTTGCAATTTCAGATTCAGGACATCTTGGCATCAAATAATTAGTGGCATCGTTTTCTATAAATGAGCCTCGTGACGACGCAGTGCCAGAGCAAGCAACTGTGAGAAGTGCCAGAAGTGGAATGAACAATTTTTTGGTCTTCATCTCAAGACACAAGATTACTCATCAGTTTGTTTAGGCAATATTCACCTCAGCCTCAAGTGAAATTAGCCGATAAATTTTGCAAATTTGTAATAGATTTGCATAATGGCCCAAAAACCTAATTTAAAAAATATATTCTTCGCAGAATTCATAGGGTCAATTATTTTATTAATGACCATCGTTGGCGCAGGAATTATGGCTGATCAGGTTTCAGGTGATGACGGGGTTTCTATGTTTATCACCGTTACCTGCATCGCGATTTCGTTAGGTCTAATAATTAAACTATTTCGTCCTATCAGTGATGGTCACTTTAATCCTCTGGTCTCAATTTCACATTTAATCTCAAAAAAAATAGGTGCTCAACGGGCACTAATTATGATAATTGCTCAATTTAGTGGAGCAATTATTGGAACATTATTGGCTAATTTAATGTTTGATCTGCCAATCATTTCTATATCTAAATTGGATAGATTAGGAAATCATATTTATTTTGCTGAATTTATATCTACTGTGGGCTTGTTCATCGTGTTAAAAATAATTGACAACAACACAAACTTAGATCCGTCAATAATTATACCTATTTTTATAGCCCCTGCTATTTTTTATACTTCTTCAACAGCTTTTGTAAATCCATCAGTCACTATTGCCAGAACTCTGAGTGATACTTTTACAGGCATTTCACCTGCCTCAGTTCCCTATTTCTTAATCGTACAAATTATTGGTGCATTTATCGGTGTATTTATTTCCAAGGGACTTTTCAGTCATTCAAAGTAAATTTATTACTTTTTAAATCTATTTCCAATTAATCTGCCCACAAACATAGGAACGGCAACCAGCATCGCCATCCAAATTGGGGATTCACCTAAAAAGGTCCATACAGTTTCACCTTGTGAAGGATCCGTTGCTGGACCAGGGATTATTTTAATTAATACGGCTGATCCATAAACCACATTCAACAAAACCGTTGAGGCAATCCAGAGAAACCAAATCTTTGCTGGACGATAAATAAAGCCTGCAATGATTGAGAGTGGAAAAGCCACAGTTAAAAATTCGCCAAAACGTAATGAAACCAGTAATGGGAAAAGTGGAGTAATTGCCAAAATCTTAAAATTCTTTTTGTTTAACAGTTCTTTCACAAGTTATTTTCCGCTTCGTTATTTTTAATGAGTGCCCTCGGTGGGACTCGAACCCACACTTGACAGATTTTAAGTCTGTTGCCTCTGCCGATTGGGCTACGAGGGCAATAGGAACAGATTACTTTTAGGTCGTAATCAGTTTGCGAGCGGTTCCAAATACCTGATCCAACATCGCTTCGGTAAGTCTGCCAGTAAAGGTATTTTGCTGGCTTGGGTGATAGCTTCCTAAGAGTGTAATTTGCTGATTTTGCTTAAGATAAACACATTTTGCTCCATGTGAAAACTTAACTTTTTCTTTCGAATTAAATCCTTGTTCCACCAAAATATCAACCGCAGCCTTCCAGGCAAAACTTCCTAAAGCAACAACTACTTTCAAATCTTTTTCTATGAAGTTCCATTCCAAATCCATCCACTTATTACATGTATCTCGTTCCTTAATTGTGGGCTTGTTATCTGGAGGAGCACACCTAACTGCCGTTATTACTCGTGCCTCAGATAATTTCAAACCATCTTTTTTGTTTATTGATTGAGCTTGATTAGCAAAACCGGCTTTATGCATAGCTCTAAATAACCATTCACCGCTTCGATCTCCTGTGAATATTCGACCCGTTCTGTTTGCGCCGTGAGCTCCAGGAGCTAATCCAATTACTAATAATTTTGGTTTTTTATCACCAAATCCTGGAACTGGTTTGCCCCAATAAGTTTCGTTTTCATACGATTTTCTTTTTTCCCGAGCAACATCCTTGGTCCACTTAACAAGTCTGGGACACTTTTTGCAATTACATATTGCTTCTTCTAATTGAGTTAAATTCTTTATTGGACTTGCGACCAAGCCACACCATCCAAAATATCTCTTTCACTGGCAATCAAAGTTTTGGCGCCAATTCCTTTCATTACTTCATCAAGCACAATTGATCCTGCTGTAATGACTTCAATTCTTCCTTCATGCATGTAAGGCAAAGCACCTCTTTGAGAAGGAGTTAAGGAAATAAAGTCTTGAGCAGTTTTACTAATTTGTTCTGCAGTAATGATTGCACCGTGTAATACATCTGGATCATAAGTTTTCAAATTTAAAACATGAGCTGCAACAGTTGTTACTGTTCCGGCAACTCCCACCACACTTTGAGCTTTTTGCCAGTCAACTTTATCTGCAGCAAGTTTTAGCGCTTTTCTAACATCATTTCTAATTGCTTCTTCCTGGACTTTGGTTGGATTTCCTCCAGGGGTATGTCTTTCAGTCATACGCACACATCCCACATCCATGGAATAAGCACCGATTGGTTCTGTGTCTCCAATTACTAATTCAGTTGAACCTCCGCCTAAATCAATTACTAAAAAGGGAGCTTTATGGTTTTGTCTTAACGATCTTGTTGCTCCATCAAAAGATAAAGCTGCTTCTTCAACTCCTGCTATAACTTCTGGAACTATTCTTAGACGATCAACGACTCCTTTTATAAACATAGTTTTATTTTGGGCATCTCTAGTTGCACTTGTTGCCACAAAGCGAACATGTTCAACATTGTGTTTATTAAGTAATCGTTCATATTCATCAATTGCTTTAAAAGTTCTAGCTAAAGCCCCTAGAGAAAAAGCTTGAGTTTTATCAACACCTTCCCCTAATCTAACTATTCTCATTTCACGAACAACATCAGTTGCACTATTTGTAGCTTTATCAATATCAGAAATTAATAAACGTATGGAATTTGTTCCACAATCAATGGCAGCAACTCTTTTCACTGACTTTCCTTCACACACGTTTTGGTAGCCCAATTGCCAAGTCTTACTAAAGCATCATCTCCCACAGGATTTACACCGGGACCAACTGCTAAAGAGTGAGCAACTAAAGCATGCAGGCATTTAACACGATTAGGCATTCCTCCGGCAGAAATATCTGTAATCTCATCGACTAAACCGAATTTGTTTCTGCGTTCTAAATAATCAATATGTGCTTTTTTGTATTGTTCTGAAAATTCTTTGTCTGTTGCAAGTCTTTCTTCGTACTCTTTCATTAAGCCTGATGCTTCAAGAGTTCCAATCATAGAATTTAAATTTGCGCAGGTTAAATAAAAATGTGTTGGAAAAGGTTCACCATCTGGCAATGAAGGTTTTGTTGCCACCACAGTTGGTTTTCCACAAGAACATCTATTAGCAACTTCGATAACACCTCTTGGTGTTCTACCTAATTGCAAAGTTATTGAATCAATATCTTCTTGAGCAAAACTCATTTCGGTGCATTCGGTCTGATCACAGTTGTTTGCGTTTCATTAATTAATTCTTGCCCACTATCTGCTTCCAGCCAAGAATCATAAAGATTTTTGTACCAAGGTTGAGGTGGTAATGGTTCTCCTGCCCAAGCGGTTGCAGCAGGAGCATTAGTTATAACTTCAGGTTGACCGTCTAAACCAATAACTGAAAACACAATTTCTCCTGGCATTACGTAATGCAAACGAGCTCTTGCTTGGGCTGCAATAAAGTTTGGATCATTCCATTTGGCTTGTATTTCTCTTAGGAGTTGAACCTGTTTTTCACTTTGCTGAACTTGTAATTTAAGGGCAGCAATTCTTGCTCGTTGTGCAACTAAATCTCTAACAGGGGAAGCCAACATCAAAATCAAAATAATGAATGCTGATAACAAAATCACTAAGCGACCATTTATGGATGGTCGCTTAAATTTTGGTTTGCCTTTCATACCTTCTAATAAACCGCGTTAGAAGCGTGGAAATGCGGAGCGACCCGCATAAACAGCAGAACTTCCTAATTCTTTTTCAATTCTTAGAAGTTGGTTGTATTTAGCAACTCTTTCTCCTCGTGCAGGAGCTCCTGTTTTAATTTGTCCACCCTTGGTTGCAACTGCTAGATCAGCAATTGTGGTGTCTTCGGTTTCACCTGATCGATGACTCATCATGGTGGCAAATTTATTTTCCTGTGCAAGTTTTACTGCATCAAGAGTTTCAGTCAAAGAACCTATTTGGTTTACCTTTACCAAAAGTGCATTTGCTGTTGATTCAGAAATTCCACGTTGTAACCTTGTTGGGTTTGTGACAAATAAATCATCACCAACAAGTTGAACTTTTTGTCCCACAACATCGGTCAAGTGTTTCCAACCTGCCCAATCTTCTTCATTCATGCCATCTTCAATTGAAACAAGTGGGTAATCTGAAACCAATTTTGAATAGTAATCTGCCATCCATTCAGAAGTTCTTGCTTCTCCTTCAAATGAATATTTTCCCTCTTTGTAAAACTCTGTTGCAGCAACATCTAGTGCTAAAGCAATTTCTTCACCAGGTTTAAAACCTGCTTTAGCAATTGCTTCCAAAATTAAATCAAGTGCTGCACGGTTATTTGGCAATTGAGGAGCAAATCCACCTTCATCACCTAAACCAGTAGCGAGTTTTTTGCTCTTCAATACAGATTTCAATGCGTGATAAACCTCAACACCACCTTGTAGTGCGTCAGAAAAAGTTTTAAAACCAATTGGAGCAATCATGAACTCTTGAATTTCAACATCAGTATCTGCGTGAGCTCCACCATTAAGAATGTTCATCATTGGAACTGGCAAAAGATTTGCATCTTTACCACCGATATATCTAAATAAAGATTCATTAGCAGATTGTGCTGAAGCTCTTGCCACAGCTAATGAAACTCCTAAAATTGCATTTGCCCCAAGTTTTGATTTTGTAGGGGTGCCATCAAGATCAATCATTAGTTGATCTATTTTTCTTTGTTCAGTTGAATCTAAACCTTTAATTTTTGGGGCAATATCATTTTCGATTGCTTTAACAGCTTTTAATACACCTTTGCCACCGTATCTTTTTTCACCATCACGCAATTCATGTGCTTCAAATGCACCAGTTGATGCACCAGATGGGACACCGGCTCTGGAAAGAGTTCCATCAGAGAGACCGATTTCTACTTCAACAGTTGGGTTTCCACGAGAATCTAAAATTTCACGCGCAATTACTTTTTCAATCGTGGCCACTAATTTCTCCTTGTAATTTTAATTTTATTGTGCTCTTATCCTACCTTCGAGTGGTGCCGACATTAAAAGTGTGTAAATGTATGAGCATGCTTGCACCAGAATTGACCTTTGGAACACCTGACACTATTTCAAATGATGAAGGTTACTTTGGTCCAGAAACTATTACTTGGAGAATTCATTCTGATGTGATGGCAGTAGTTGGTGGCGTTAGAGCATTATTTTTACAAGCTTTAGAGCCAAGGGCTTTTGGTGGAGTTCAAGCACATTCAAGATATAGAGAAGAACCTTTTGGCAGATTATTAAGAACTGCTGAATACATCGGAGTTATTTCTTTTGGAACAAAAGAAGAAGCAGATAGAGCAGCGTCAAAAGTTAGAGCGATGCATAAAGCTTTAGGGCTTGACGTTCCTGAATTATTGTTATGGGTTCATAACGGTTTTACCGATTCTCTTCTTGATATTGCTATGAGATCAGGTATGAATTTTAGTAAAGAAGATCAAGATAGATATGTAAAAGAACAATTAATTGCAGCCAAACTCATTGGTCTAGATCCAGCAATTTGTCCTTCAAATGTTGATGAATTAAAGGCTTACTATGAAAGTAAAAGACATGAATTGGTTGCAGATAAAGCAGTTAGGGAATCAGCCAGATTTATATTCTTGCCACCAATGCATAAATTTTTTAGATATTTAACTCCCTCTCAAATAATGTGGGCAATTGTGGTTAGTTTGTCCTTTGCTGCCTTGCCTCGATGGGTAAGAAAAATGTATGGAGATTCTTGGCGAGGTTCAACTTTGGCAGGACCAAAATTTGCTGATGCTTCAACTAATTTAACTTTAAGAATTTTAAGACGAATGCTTTTAAAACTTCCCAATCGTGCTAAAAAAGGGCCCCATGTGCAGGCTGCAGAAATTAGATTGAAACGAAAGATTAATTTAGTTTTCTGATTTCTTAATTTCTTCTCGATAATTACTTATTGCTTTTCTTAAGGCAGATTCTGAATCAATTCCCTTTTCATTACACATTTCTACAAAAGCCAGTAGAAATTGTCCAACCTTTGCTTCCGAATTCAGTTCGTTCTCGATTTGAGAGATTTCTTTATTTTTTGTAATTGGAGCAATGTTTTCATTAATACTTTTTACTCTTGAAATTAATTTGTCAGCATGCATTAAAGCTGGCATAGCAATTGGAACACCATCAGTAATTGATTTTCTGCCTTTTTCTTTTTGTTTTATCTGTTCCCAATTAGCTTCCACTTGTTCCTTGGATAATTCACCCAAGTCGGAAAAAATATGAGGATGGCGCTTCATAAGTTTATTTGTTATTACATCTGCAACATCATCAATATTGAACGGATCATTTTTATCTTCTTGGGCTATACGAGAGTGGAAAACTACTTGTAACAAAACATCTCCCAATTCTTCTCTAATTGCTGCACGATTTCCAGATTCAACGGCTTCAGCAAATTCAAAAGATTCTTCCAGCAAATATTCAATTAAGCTTTGATGAGTTTGTTCTTGGTCCCAAGCACAACCATCTTTGGATCGCAAAATATCCATTAATTCAATAAGACCAGCTACACCACTTTTACTTGGTGGATTATGTTTTGCCATTTATTTAGCGATTGGAAAGTAGGTCAGCAGGTGATGCAAATGCTGGTTCACTC
Organism: Actinomycetota bacterium; assembly: GCA_046046315.1. Taxonomy (GTDB): domain Bacteria; phylum Actinomycetota; class Actinomycetes; order S36-B12; family UBA5976; genus ATZT02. The sequence goes on from JBJOKB010000041.1 coordinate 9,052, forward strand.
AATTCATTTGCTGGTGGTGCAATAGATCCATCTTTTGCAATCCAGGTTCCATATCGAGGATTAATTTGTATTTTCTTTGAATTAGCAATTTTAAGAAGCAATCCTTCGCCTCTTGCTCTTTGAACTAAAACTGGAGCCATAGGTTCAAGGGATTTACCAATTGCTTCAATTGCACGATTTTGACTTAAAACATCTTTTATCAATGAAGGTGGCACATTTCTAGATCCTGCAAAAACTTTCAGCGCTTCAGATCCTCCATTTTGTTTTTCTAAAGCTGCGTAATCTTTAGCAACCAAGCTTTGGTCAACAAAGGCATTTGTTTCGATGACAGCATCGTTAATTATTTGACCAATAATTAATCTAGCTAAAACTGCTCTTGTTTGAGCGGTTCCTTGATCGTTATTTTCAATTGGAACAACAGAGCGCAAATCATCCATGTAAACACTTAATTGGTCAGAAGTGATTCGATTTTCTCCCACAAAAGCTGCTGTGCCTGGGTTTTGTTGGCCACATGCAACGAGAACACAGGAAACAAAAAGTAGACATATTGCATTCTTTAGTTGTTTCATTCTGATGTTCCTTTCAGTTCATCTTCAAAGACTTGATTGAACAACTCAGTTATCCAATTCAGTAATTCTTGATTCTTTAATACTTGACCATTAACAAGTGAAGTCAATGGTGCAGGTACTTGAATCGTTCGTACTGTTGCTCGAACTTGAGTTCCCGGGTACAGGCGATTAAGTCTAAGGATTCGAGAGTCTGGTAATTCAAGAGGTGCAAATCGAATGACTTTTCCTTGCTGCACAATTTCACTAATGCCAACTTTTCTTGCCAGAACTCTTAATTTGGCGATTGATAACAATATTTCAACAGGTGGGCCAAATTTTCCAAAACGATCCAGTAATTCTTCTGCAATACCAGCAACTTCGGTTTCATCTCTGACTTCAGCAAGTCGACGATAAATTTGCATACGAAGTCTTTCTTCCTTGATGTAATCATGTGGAATATGGGCATCAAGTGATAATTCAATTTTTATTTCAGTGTCAACTTTTGGTGCTTCACCTTTTGCAACAGCTAAAGCTTCCCCAACTAATCGAACGTATAAATCAAAACCAACTTCAGCAATATGTCCAGATTGCTCTCCACCCAAAATATTTCCCGCACCACGAATTTCTAAATCTTTAAGTGCAACAGCCATTCCGGAACCTAAATCAGTGTGTTGAGCAATAGTTGCTAAACGGTCATATGCAGTTTCGGTTAAAGGTTTATCTTCTGGATAGAAGAAATATGCATAAGCTCTTTCTCGTGCTCTTCCAACTCGTCCTCTAATTTGATGTAACTGAGATAAACCAAATGCATCTGCTCTATCGACAATTAAAGTATTGGCATTTGGAATATCTAATCCAGATTCAACAATTGTGGTTGAAACCAATACGTCATATTTTTGTGCCCAGAAATCTAAAATTACTTGTTCCAATTCGTGTTCATTCATTTGTCCATGAGCAATAGCAAATTTTGCTTCAGGAACAAGTTCTTGTAATTCTTGTGTTACTCGATCAATACTAGAGACTCTGTTATGAACAAAAAATACTTGCCCGTCTCTTAAAAGTTCCCGTCTAATAGCTGCAGCAACTTGTCGTTTGTCATAGGCGCCCACAAAAGTTAAAACGGGTAATCGATCTTCTGGTGGTGTTTGGATGACGGACATTTCCCTAATTCCGGTTAAAGACATTTCTAAAGTTCGAGGAATTGGTGTTGCAGACATGGTTAAGAAATCAACGTTAGTTCTCAAAGCTTTTAGGTGTTCTTTATGTTCAACACCAAATCTTTGTTCTTCGTCAATTATTACCAAACCAAGATCTTTAAATCTAACGTCAGAAGTAAGCAATCTATGAGTGCCGATGACAACATCAACTGTGCCATCTGCAATTCCAGCTAAAGTTTCATTTATTTCTTTAGTACTTTGAAATCTTGATAAAGGTTTTACATTTATTGGAAAAGGGGAATATCTTTCACTAAATGTATTGAAATGTTGTTGGACTAACAGAGTTGTAGGTACAAGGACTGCTACCTGTTTTCCATCTTGAGTTGCTTTAAAGGCGGCCCGAACTGCTATTTCGGTTTTCCCATAGCCAACATCTCCTGCAATAACTCGATCCATGGGAACACTTTTTTCCATATCTTTTTTGACATCATTAATGCAAGAAAGTTGATCTGGAGTTTCTACATAAGCAAATGCATCTTCTAGTTCTCTTTGCCAAGGAGTATCAGGTGAAAAAGCAAAGCCTTTTGACGCTTGTCTTGCTGCATAAAGTCTGATTAATTCTGCAGCAATTTGTTTAACTGCTTTTCTTGCTCTTCCCTTAGTTTTCTCCCAGTCAATTCCACCCAATCTGTTTAATGATGGAATTTCACCACCAATAAATTTAGTTACTTGATCTAATTGATCCGTTGGAACAAATAAACGATCTGCAGGTTGTCCTCTTTTAGATGCTGCATATTCAATAACTAAATATTCTCTTGTGGCATTGCCGATGGTTCTACTGGTCATTTCAATGTATTTTCCTACGCCGTGTTGTTCATGGACTATGTAATCTCCAGGAACAAGAGTTAATACATCAATGCTGTTTTTTCTTTTTGTTGGAAGTTTTGAAACATCTTTCATGCTTGAGCGCATTCCAACAATGTCGGTATCTGAAATAACTAAGAGTTTTTGTTCCGGCAATGAGAAGCCATGTGAAATATCAGAAATATAAATATTTACTAAATTATTGACAGGTTCATTTTCTGTTATTTTTGCAGCTAAATCTGCTCCGGAAAATTGTTCCAAATATCTTTGAGCAGAACCTGCTCCAGCTGAAGAAATAATTATTTTCCATTTCAAACTAAGTTTGTTTCTCAGCTCTGTAATTACGGCAGAAAAATCTCCTCTAAATCCATCTAAGACTCTTGCCTTGAGATCAACAACATCAAAGTTTTGTTCATCATCAACGTGTCCAATAAATGGACTAACTTGCCACCACTTCAAATCATTTTTTAATGCATTTTTTTCCACATCAATTAAATCTTTAAATCCTCCTAAGGAAACTTCTTGAGGAATGTTTCCACCAACAGAAGCACTCATCCAAGCAGCATTAAGAAATTCTTCTGACGTCTTTAAAACTTCTGCGGCTCTAGTTTTAATTTTTTCTGCGTCACTTAATAAAACCACGCTGTTTTTTGGGAAAAGATCGGTAAATAATTGCAGCTTTCCAACAGGTTCAAATTCTTCATTTAAAAACGGCTCATAGCATGCTGGAGCCCATAAACCATATGGAGCAATTTCCAAACTTCTTTGATCAGCAACTGAAAAGTTTCTAATTTCTTCAACATCATCGCCAAAGAATTCAATTCGTAAAGGGTGTTCATGACCTGGAACAAAAACATCCAGAATGCCACCGCGAACTGCAATGTGTCCACGTCTTTCAACCATTTCAACTCGCTCATAACCAATTTCAACAAGTTTGGTTACAGCTTGTGTTAAATCAATTGAATCTCCCACATTTAAAGCCAATGGTTTCAGTTCAGCCAGTGAAGCAAGTATTGGTTGCATCAAAGATCTAACGGGGGCAACAACAATATCTAATTTTTGTGCATCTTTAAATTTATTATCTGGATGAACTAATCGTCTTATTACTCCAAGTCTTCTTCCAACAATGTCGGCAGTGGGCGCAATTTTTTCATGAGGCAAAGTTTCCCAAGCAGGAAATTGTGCAACAGTTAAATCTTTATTCCATTGCGTTAAAGCATGTTCTAAATCTTCTGCTTCTCGAGCATTTGATGTTACAGCTAACAAAACACCCTCAGAATTATTTGCCACATGGTTTGCAATTATTGGAAATAAAGAATTTGGACTAGCAATTTTATAAACAGATTCACTCTTTATTGCTTGAGCAATTTTGAGCCAAGGCTCAACTTTGGTTATTTCTTTAAAAACTGGGGCTAAATTCATGAAACTGCCTGTAACACAACCTTGAGTAATTCTGGTCTTGCAACAATCACGTTATCTACTCTTACATTTTCTTGATTAAGTTTTAAAGGATTTCCTTTGATGTCACAAACGGCTAGTCCTCCTGCTATTGCAATTGCTAATGGAGCGGCAATATCCCATTCATAAAAACCTGTGGTGTGCACATAAACATCAGCATTTCCTTCAAGTATTTGCACAACTTTTGCTCCAACAGATCCAACACTTTTAATTTCTACTCCCCCAAAGGCATCATCAAATGCAGCCGTTAATTGAGGCATTTCTAAAGGTGGCCTGGAACCAGAAACAAGCAGTCTTGGGACATCATTTGATTTTGCAGAAACTTTCACAGAGCTTGTGTCATAAACAGTTTCAAAGGCAGGCATGGAAACAGCGGCAGCTGAAATATTTGCTTGCGCTTTGCTGTCTCTTTCCCAAAGCGCAATATGCACTGCAAAATCATTTCTATTATTTGCAAAATAAAAAGTTCCATCCAGAGGATCAATAATCCAACATCTAGCAGAATTTAATCTTGCAGTTGGATCTAATCCTTCTTCACTTAGAACTAAATCATTTGGTCTGGCTTGAGCAAATGAGTCCATTAAAAAATTGTGACTTAATCGATCAGCTGCTTCGCCATAGGCTTTTCTTTTTGTTAAATCTTCAGGAACAGCATTAGTTTTTCGATGCTCTGAAAGTATTTTTCCTGCTTCAATAGCTAATCTTGTTGCAAGTTCTAAATCAGTTTCATCTTTCATTTAGGCATTTCCGTTATTTAGATTTTGGGCTTGATCTACACCAAGAGAAACTATGTCTGATAATGCTTTAGCACTTGCTTGTAAATAATCTGTCATTTGTGATTTTTCAAAAAAATTAAATGGTTTCAAAACAAAATCACCTGGATCCATTGGACCTGGTGGTCGACCAATTCCTAAGCGAAGTCTCACAAATTCACCACTATTAATAGATGCTCTAATTGATTTCAAACCGTTATGACCGTTATCTCCGCCACCTTGTTTAATTCTTATTTCTCCAAAGGGAAGATCTAATTCATCATGCATCACAATAAGGTTTTCAACTGGAATTTTGTAAAAGTTCATCAAAGAAGAAGTTGGTCCACCAGATTCATTCATATAACAGCGAAGTGTTGCAAGAATTACTCGTTTTGTTCCTAATCTGGTTTCACAAACATCTGCTGTTACTTTTTTATTGTGAGTTAGTTTTTCACCCAAATCTGAAATGACTTGGTCGATAACCATTGCGCCAACATTGTGGCGAGTATTTTTATAATCTGGACCTGGGTTGCCAAGCCCAATGACTAACCATGGTGAGTCAGTCATTTACTCGCCTTACTTTGTTGTTTAGGTTTTTAAACCTTAATTATTTTTTATCTTTGTCAGCTGGTGCTTCTTTAGCATCAGCGGCAGGGGCAGCAGGTGCTGCGCCATCAGCTGCTGGAGCAGCAGTTCCATCAGCGGCAACTGCAGCAACAGCGGCAGCTTCACCAAGATCCATTTTCGCTTTCGCAGCAATTTCCAAACGAACTTTCAAAGCAGCTGCTGCTAATTCGTCAGCCTTCTCAGCAAGTTCAATTCGTTCTTTTTGTTCTTTGTCGTTTAGCACAACTAAGTCAACGTGTTTGTAAATTGGTTTAAGAGGATCTTTTTGAATTTGTTTTGGTGCAACAACAAATTTCTTTCCATCTAACTCTAAATTAATAGTTACGTATGGAACACGTAGTGCTAATGAAGCAGTGTGATGATCCAATGAAACATGAAGTGGTTCTTGGTCTTTGCCATAAACAACTGCAGGTATGCGATCGTTTTGACGATCTCTGCGGGATGCACCTTTACCGAAAGTGTCTCGTTTTTGTGCAGTGAGTGAAAATACTGTTTCTTTTTTAGCCATAATTAATCGAACCTTTCCGTCGATCACGGTGATCTAGTCACCCTCGCCGAATTGCGTAAAGAAAAGATTACCTCGTGAGCACTCCAGGTGTTAATTCGAGGTCAAAAATGCACTAAAACAGTGATGGTTGTCTTTCATCAAACAAGCTGGTGACTGATCCTTCGTGGAAAACTTCTCGCACCGCATTGGCAATCATTGGGGCTATCGGCAGAATGGTCAATTTATTAAATCTTGATTCAGGAACTATCGGCAAAGTATCTGTTACTACTACTTCAGCAATTCTTGATCCTTGAAGTTTTTCTGCCGCTTTGCCAGATAAAATCCCATGAGTTGCTGTAACAATTACGTCTTTAGCACCATTTTCAAATAAGGTTTCAGCAGCCTTAACGATTGTTCCGCCGGTATCAATCATGTCGTCAACTAGAACACAAACTCGGTCTTTAACTTCACCTACGACTTCAAACATTTTTACTTCATTTGGCACATCTGGATCTCGGCGTTTGTGAATAATTGCCAAAGGTGAGCCAAGAATGTCGGTCCATCTTTCAGCCACTCTTACGCGACCTGAATCTGGGGAAACAATTGTTATTTCATTCTTGTCATATCGAGATTGCACATGTTCAGCCAAAATTTTGATGGCAAACAAATGATCAACTGGTCCATCGAAGAATCCTTGAATTTGTGAAGTGTGCAAATCAACAGTCATGATTCGATCTGCTCCTGCAGTTTTTAATAAGTCAGCCATCAATCTTGCAGAAATTGGTTCACGTCCACGATGTTTCTTATCTTGGCGAGCATAACCGTAATAAGGCATAATCACAGAAATTCTTCTAGCTGATGCTCTTCTTAATGCGTCAATCAAAAGTAGTTGTTCCATAATCCATTTGTTAATTGGAAAAGTATGAGATTGCAAAACAAACGCATCTGTTCCCCGAACAGATTCTTCGAAACGAACAAATATTTCACCATTGGCAAAGTCATATGCAGAAAGTTTTGCTAATTCAACACCGAGTTCGCGAGCAACAGCTTCAGCTAATGCTGGGTGTGATCGGCCGGAGGCAAGCAGAAGCCTTTTACTGGTTACGGTTTCTACGTCGGCCACTTCAAATCCTTTTCTAAGTCAAAGATTTCTATGTGGTGCTAACTCTAATTCTGTCGGTTACTTATTTCGCTTCTTTGCTCGGGTTCGTCGTGCCGCAGACGCTGATTTAGTTTTTCCTCTTTTACGTGCAACCCAGCCTTCAATATTTCTTTGTTTGGTTCTTTCCACACCAAGTGCTCCTGCTGGCACATTTTCTGTGATTACTGAACCTGCTGCGGTATATGCACCGTCACCAATTTTCACAGGGGCCACAAGCATGGTGTCTGATCCAATTTTGACGTGATCTCCTACAACTGTTTTATGTTTTTCAACTCCGTCATAGTTAACAAAAACTGTGGCAGCACCAATGTTTGTTTCAATTCCAATAGAGGCATCTCCTACATATGACAAATGTGGAACTTTTGAACCTTCACCAACTGTGGAGTTTTTGATTTCAACATATGCACCAGCTTTTACCCCGTCTTTTAATACGGTTCCTGGTCTTAGATAAGTGTATGGTCCAATTTCACTGTTGTTACCAATTTTTGCTTCATAAGCAGTCGTTCTTAATACGTGAGAATTTGTTCCCACCACACAATCTTTAAGCATTGTGTCTGGTCCAATAATTGAATTATTAGCAATTGAAGTATTACCTAATAAATGAGTGTTGTTATCTAAGAAAATATCTTGACCAAGTTCAACGTTAACATCAATGACTACAGAATCTGGGTTTCTCATGGAAACTCCTTGACTCATCCAGTATTCATTAATAGTTTGTTGCAATATTTGTTGAGCCATGGCTAATTGGCTTCGATCATTGATACCTAGTGCTTCTAAATAGTCTTCACACATAACAGCTGCAACTGAGTGTCCCAAATTGTTGATTACTGCAACAACATCGGTTAAATAGATTTCGCCTTGTTTGTTATTTGCTTTTATTTGGGTGATTGCTTTCTTTAAGACTTCGATATCAAAGACATAAACACCAGTGTTTATTTCATTTATTTCTAGTTCTTCGTTAGTCGCATCACTTTGTTCCACAATTCGATCCACCATGCTGGCTAAACGAATAATTCGACCATAACCTGTTGGATCTGGCAGTTCCGCTGTTAAAACCGCAGCTTTTGATTCTTTAGCAGCTGCAACTAAGCGAGCAAGAGAATCTGAAGTTAGTAAAGGAGTATCTCCTGCTGTGATCAAAACTAAACCTTTGCTGGTTTTCATTTGAGCTAATGCAGTTTGGACAGCATG
>JBJOKB010000108.1:0-14607 GCA_046046315.1 Actinomycetota bacterium
TTATTGTCGCTTCCCCACGTTGGTTTAGGTGGGTTACTTGAAGATGAATTACAAATCACACTTGATAAAGAACATTCGGCTGCAGACTGGTCCAAAAGACCTTTGCCTCAAGATTGGTTAATTTATGCCGCACTTGATGTTGAATTCTTACACCAATTAAGAAATGTATTAATTGAAAAACTGACCGCGAGCAAGAAATTAGATTTAGCTAATCAAGAATTTGAGGCACTTTGTAATTGGCAAGCTCCAGGTTTAAGAATTGATCCTTGGCGCAGAACTTCAGGGATGCATGAAGTTAGAGGTGGAATTGAATCTGCCATTGTGCGACAAATTTGGACAAAAAGGGATGAAATCGCAAAAGAAAGAGATATTGCGCCTGGAAGAGTCTTAAACGATGCAGGAATAGTTGAGATCGCTGCTAAAAAACCAAAAACTATAGAAGAATTAAAAACTCTTTCCACAATTAAACACAAACCAGCTAGAAATGATGCCGCAATTTGGTTTGCACAACTCCAACTTGCGCTTTCCTTAACTCCAGATCAATGGCCAGTTAAACAAAAAGGAATGGAAAGCTACCCTGCCCCAAAATCCTGGTTGGAGAAAAGACCCGAGGCTTACCAACGTTTAAATTTTGTGAAATCTGCTCTGCATAGACTTTCTGAAGAAACTCAAATTCCAGTTGAACACCTGTGTGCACCAGATTTGGTCAAGCGATGGTGCTGGGACAAACCATCTATAGATGAGCAATCAACCCAAAATTGGCTAACCACCCATGGTGCAAGGGCTTGGCAAGCAGAGAAACTGACCCCAATCTTGCTCAAATCATTAGACAACCCCAAGGTTGACGAATTCGAGGAATTGGATTAGGTTAGGGATAACTCCAAAATAAGGAAAAATCCACATGCTCGCTGGTCTACTGATTGGTCTTCGCGAAGGCCTCGAAGCATCTTTGATTGTGGGAATTTTAATTGCTTACTTAGTAAAAATTGATCTACGCAGTCGAATCAAAGCTATCTGGAGCGGTGTTATTTCAGCAGCTGTTTTTTCAATCATTTTAGGAATTGGTGTTGGTTTAACTTCTGAAGCTTTGACAGAATTTGCTGAGAAATTTTTTGCAGGAACAATGAGTTTCATTGCAGTTGGTTTTGTAACCGGGATGATTTTCTGGATGCGCGCTGCTTCAAAAGGTTTGGCGAAAAGTCTCAGAACCCAAGTTGATAGTGCACTAATAGGTGGCGGTGCATTTGGGTTAGCAGCACTTTCATTTGCTGCTGTTGCTCGTGAAGGAGTCGAAACAGCAATTTTCTTATGGGCTTCTGCTCAAAACTCAGGAAGCATGCCAACTTTGGTTGGAGGATTCACAGGAATTGCAATCTCTATTTTCCTAGGTTACTTAATTTATCTAGGTGCGGTTAAATTAAATCTTTCAGTTTTCTTTCGCACCACCGGCTTGTTATTGATGGTTGTAGCAGCAGGTGTATTAACTTACGGAATTCATGAATACCAAGAATTAGGCTGGCTACCAGGTCTAAATTCAATTGCTTATGATTTTTCAAATTCCATTGATCCAGAAGGCTTTGTCGCAACCTTGTTCAAAGGACTATTAAGTCTAAGAACTTCCATGAGTTGGTTAGAAGTATTCGCATATCTTACTTACATTGCAGTAGTTGCAACTATATTCTTACGACCATCAAAAACAATTAAGTCAACAGACGAAAAAGTTAAAGTTTCTTAATTCTTTTGCTCACTCATGGCATTATCGATTCTTGCCATAGCTTCAATAATTTCTCTAGAAATATCTTGAGCAGTCAACCCAATTTCTGACAAAACTTGAGCTCGTGTTGCATGATTGAGAAATTTTTCAGGAATTCCAAAATCTCTTTGTGGTGTATAAATATTTCTATCTCGTAAAAATTGTGAAATTCCTGCTGCAACTCCACCAGATTTAGAGTTGTCCTCAACCACGGCTATTAAACGATGTCTTGCAGCAAGAGTAGAAATATAGTTTGGTAACGGTTTAATCCAGCGTGGATCAACTACTGTAACTCCGACTCCCTGATCACTTAATCTTTGTGAAACATCTATTGCCAAGTTGGCCATTGCTCCAATTGAAATCAGTAACACATCTTCTTCACCATTTTTAGCTAATATGTCAACACCTTCAATTCGTTCACGCGCCGGCACTGGTTCGACAATTGCACCCTTTGGAAATCTCAAAACCGTTGGACGATCTTTTACGACAACTGATTCTCTTAGTAGTTCTCTTAAAGTTGAAGCATCTCGCGGTGCAGAAAGCATTAAATTTGGCACGACTTGCAAGATTGATAAGTCCCACATGCCATTGTGACTTGCTCCGTCATCTCCAGTTATTCCTGCTCTATCAAGCACAAAAGTCACACCCGCGTTGTGCAGTGCAACATCTAAGAGCAATTGATCAAAAGCTCTATTTAAAAATGTTGCATAAATTGCAACTACAGGATGTAGTCCTCCAAATGCCATTCCGGCAGCTGAAGTAGTTGCATGTTGTTCGGCAATACCTACATCGAATATTCGATCGGGAAATTGTTGAGCAAATTTATCTAAACCTGTTGGTCCAAGCATCGCAGCTGTAAGAGCAACTATGTCTTGTCTTTCTTTGCCAATCGCAACTAATTCGTCACTAAAGACAGATGTCCAAGTAGTTACAGAGGAATTAAGAGGCTTTCCTGTTGCCGGATTGATTACTCCAGTGGCGTGAAATTTCTCTGCTTCGTCTTCCAACGCAGGGGCATATCCTTTGCCCTTTTCTGTGATCACATGAACTAATACTGGTCCATTAAATCTCTTAGCTACTTGTAATGCGTTTTCAATCAAATCTTCATCATGACCATCAACAGGTCCAAGATATTTAAGTCCTAAATCTTCGAATAAACCTTGAGGAGCAAAAACATCCTTGATACCTTTTTTCATTCCATGTAATGCTTCAAAAACTGGTCTACCGATTGGTGATTTCAATAACGTTTCTTTACCCCAATCAAGAACTTTTTCATACATTTCGTTAGTTCTTAAAGATGCAAGATGAGTTGAAAGGCCACCAATTGTGGGCGAATAAGAACGACCATTGTCGTTAACAATAATTACCAAAGGTCGATGCGTTTGCGAAGCAATGTTATTTAATGCTTCCCAACTCATCCCCCCTGTTAAAGAGCCATCCCCTACAACTGCGACTACGTGTCGATCTTTTAGTTCTCCAGTTTGTTCATAAGCTCTTGCAATTCCATCTGCCCAAGATAAGGCAGTTGACGCATGTGAGTTTTCAACAATGTCGTGATCAGATTCACTTCGTGAAGGATAGCCAGAAATTCCATCTTGCTTTCTTAATTCATTAAATTGATCAATTCTGCCAGTAAACATCTTATGAACATAGGACTGATGACCGGTGTCCCAAACAATGGAATCTTTTGGCGAATCAAATACTCGATGAATTGCAATTGTTAGTTCTACTACACCCAGATTTGGTCCAAGATGTCCACCTGTTTTTGATACACGATTAATCAAAAATTCGCGAACTTCTTTAGCTAAAGCAGGAATTTGAGAAGCAGGAATCTTTTTTAGATCAGAAGGTGAATTAATTGAATATAAGATTCCCATTACAAACGACCTTCCTTTCCTTTATTGATGCCTTGTTTTAATTCTACTTACACCCCTGAACATCGCACTTTATCCAAATGGGCCTTAAAGGCGAGTAATCTCCCATTTAACACTTGCATCCAGAGGATTGCTCGGAGAAACAATGTGTTTTGGATGATTTACCGCATCTGGCGGTCCTGTTTGTGGTTCGATACAAAAAACATCCTTTGGTTCATCAAAAATTACAAATGTATCTAAATCTGAAGTGAAATCAATTCTTAGGGCATCTGGCCATTCAATAAATCCCTTTCCAGTCGGAACTTGAAAAGCGTCATCAAATGGAGGAACGCCAATTTGTTTGGTTTTATTCAACGTAAAAAAGTTTTCATCTTTTTCATATTGTGCAATTGCTTCAATTCCAAATTTAGCTTGGCTTCCTCTTGAAAGTTGTCGTTTGAACCAAGGATGCCAACCTAATTCTGCAGGAAATTCTCCATCATTAGATGTGATCTTGGCAGCACATTTTATAAAGTTATTTGTAACTAACCATTTTTGAGTAATTTCCATTTCAACTGGCCAAGCGCTATTGGTTTTATGAACTATTTCAACAGAATTTTCTTCCTTATTTTTGACTATTCCTTCACTAAATGCAACTGTGCCGTGAATTGCCCAATTTTGAAAATTAACTTCTTGAGGATATTTTTCACCTTTGTAAACAATTTGATTGTCTTTTATTCTTCCCGCCCAAGGAGCCATTAAATACCAGCCACCTATTAGTGAATGATCCCCTTTGGGGCCAAGAATTTGTAGGTCATCAACGAAACATTCTGTGACTCGACCACCAGATATTGAGTCAATAACTAATTTATTTGATCCAGATTCGATTTCAATTATCAATTCAAATCCTTAAGGTTTGAAAAGAAAAAATTTACGACGTTCGAGATTTTCGGCTAGTTATTGCATCTGCAGTTGCGGCTAGTAGAAGCACTCCACCTGTGATTGCAAGGTTTAAGCCTGAAGCCAAACCAATTAAACCAAGGCCATTATCAATAACTGCAATTACAAATCCACCAATCACTGCGTCACTTAATCTTCCACGACCACCAAACAAACTAACTCCACCAACAACTGCAGCAGCAATTGCATTTAAAACAATTGATCTTCCAGCAGCCGCATCAACTGATGCTTGACGAGATGCCATCAAAATGCCGGCAATACCAGCAAATGTTGAAGAAATCATGAAAACAGTTATACGAACACGACTTACTTGAATTCCTGCACGTCTAGCTGCTTCAGCGTTACCACCAACTGCATAAACGTGTCTGCCAAACTTTGTTCTGTTTAACACAAATGTTCCTAAAGCTAACAAAATTAAAACAATGGGAACTACAAATGGCACACCTTTTAGTGAAGTAACAGCTGGATTTGCTCCTCGTTCCAAATTCAAAAATGCAACAAAACCACTTCCCACAACCAATATGGCAATAGATCTGAAAACTAAAATTCCTATTGGTTTATTTTGCTGACCTGAAGCAGTTCTTTGTCTTCTGGAATAAATTGAAGTTCCAACATAAATTACAAAAATCAAAGCTAACAAAATCCATCCAAATGCAAGTGGCATTGGCTTATTCATTATTGCCAAAATTGGTTCAGATTTAATTCCGATTAATCCACCTTTACCGATAACCACAAGTTGTAAACCTTGAAATGCTAAAAAGGCAGCTAGGGTAACAACGAACGAGGGAATACCTACTTTCGCCACCAGTATTCCAATTAGAAAACCAATTAACATACCCAACGCGATTGCAATCACTACTGCAATTGGCCAAGAAATTCCATATTCAAACATTGTGATTGCTAGAAAAGCTGCAGATAATCCCGCAGTAACTCCTGCTGACAAATCTATTTCTCCAAGTAGCAATACGAATGTCAAACCCATTGCAAGAGTTGTAACGGTTGCAGTTTGAGTTAAAAGATTTGCAAAATTTATCGGTTTTAGAAATATTGGGTTTGCTACAGCAAAAATTGTGGCAAGAATTACTAAACCAAGTAACGCTGGCAATGACCCTGTTTCTCCACCTTTAACTCGTGTTATGTAGTTTCTACCGGCGTCTAAAAACGAACCTTCGTTTCCAGTTTGAATCGCATTTTGATTACTCATTTATGCACCAACTTCTTGAGTTTTAGCACCAGTGATGTAACCAACTACATCTGCTTGGTTTGTTTCCGATTTCTTAACTGCAGCAGTCATCTTGCCTAGATAAAGAACATAAATTCGATCAGCGACAGCAAAAACGTCTTGCAAATTATGAGAAATAATGATCACAGCTTTTCCAGCATCGGCCAGTCTTCGAACTAGTTGTAAAACCTGTTCGGTTTGAGCAACACCAAGTGCAGCCGTTGGTTCATCAAGAATCACGACTTTGTTATTCCATAAAACTGCTCTAGCAATTGCTACGGTTTGTCTTTGTCCTCCTGAGAGGCGTGCAACTTTTTGTCTCACAGATTTTACAGTTCTGACAGAAAGTGAAGTCAAAGTATTTGCCGCTTTGGATTCCATGTGACCTTCGTCGAGGACTCCAGTGTGCGCTTCTTCTCGACCCAAAAACATATTGTGCACGATGTCTAAGTTGTCACAAAGTGCTAAATCTTGGTAAACAACATCGATGCCTAATTCGGAAGATTGTCTTGGGCTATTTAATTCAACTGGTTTTCCTTCGAAAAGGATTGTTCCTGAGTCATAAGGTTGAATTCCTGCTAAGCCTTTAATAAGTGTTGATTTGCCAGCACCGTTATCTCCAACAAGAGCGGTTACCTCACCGGCACGAACTGCAAAATTTACATCTTTCAAAACTTCAACTGGACCAAAACTTTTCTTAACATTCTTAAGTTCAATTACTGGAGTATCACTTGACAAGAAATTCCCCTTTTTCGTCAAAAATGCTCGTATTACATATTTGGTCTTGACACCCTATAACAGGTGCCAAGACCAAATATAACTATCTATAAATCAGATCTTAGGAAAGACCGATTTCTGTACACTTAGCTGCTGCATCGCCAACGCAAACATCTGCGGCTGTCTTTGCAATGCGGTCAAGTGCTGCTTTGAAACCATCAAGTGATGCTGCATCTGCATACAGCGCTTGTGGATCTGCTGCTTGGAATGGTGTTCCATCAGCCAATTGTTTATTGGTTGTTGGTGTTTCACCCTTCAAGATTGCGATTGCCAATTCAGCAGCTGTTGATGCTTCAACCAAATAATCTTTGAAGACAGTCATACATTGCTTGCCTGACAATACGTTTGTCAAACCTTCAACAGAAGCATCTTGTCCAGAAACTGGAACTTTCAAGTTGTTCTTGTCAAGGATTGCAATTGCATTTGCTGCGTTGGTGTCGTTTGCTGACACAACTGCGTCAACTTTTCCACCATTTGCAGTAAGTGCTTGTTCAAAGTTGGTACCAGCTTTGGCACCATCCCATGTTCCGTCTGGACGCTTTGCGCCAAGTTTTGCTTTGTCAACTTCAACACCAGCAGCTTTTAGTGCTGTGTCATAGCCTTCAGCAAACATTGCAGCGTTACCGTCTGTTGGGTCTCCATCAAGGAAGATCAATTCAGCGGTCTTTGGATCTTTACCAGCGTCTGCAAGACACTTCAAGATTCCTTCACCTTGAAGAGTTCCAACTGTTACGTTGTCAAATGAAACGTAGTAGTCAACACCTTCAATTGGACGATCGTAAGCAATGGTTGGTACACCTTGTGCCTTAGCTTTGGTTGCAACTTGTGCACCAGCGCCTTGGTAATCAGTGATAATCATTACGTTGCAACCGGATGCAAGCATTTGATCACCAATGGTGAGCATCTTTGCAGTGTCGCCTTCAGCATTTTGAATGTCAGTTGTGAAACCGGCTGCTTCTAATGCTTCCTTAAGTGCTGGACGATCTCCATTTTCCCAACGTGGGGAAGATGCAGAGTCTGGCAAAATTACACAAGCAAGACCACTTGCAGCTGCTGCTGCTGTGTCTTCGCCTGCAGCGGTATCACTTGAACCGCTTGAACATGCTGCTAATAAAAGAGCTGCTGCAGCGGTAACTGCGGCTACTCCGAAAGAGCGTTTTAACACTCAGTTCTCCTTTGTTTTTTGGATCATGATTTAAAACAAATAAAGTTTGTGACTCTATTTATTTCAAACCAAGTATGTGGTCAATCGCTAACTGATCAAGTCTCTCGTTGAAGAAACTACGTTCAGCCAGTTTGTCGGCGTCAAACACCTCCTGCTTCAACTTGTTCGCTGAATCTGAGGAATAACCTCCGACAGTTTGTTGTGCAAGTGAGTCGTGACCAGAAACTTTATGTGCAGCCTGCACATCTGGATCAGCATCATATGCACGTGCTTTTTCCGCAAGCGCTAAATAGTTTCTCATGGAATTTTTAGCAAATTCCCAAATTCCATCGCCATGTTCATTTCGGTAAGGACGGGAATCAAAATGTTTAGGACCAGCGTAACCGGTCTTTTCTAACAATCTGACCAAGAAGAAGTTATCTTTTATTCCTTCAGATCCAAAGCGAAGATCTTGGTCGTATCTACCAATCTTTTGATCATTTAAGTCAATATGGAATAACTTCTTTTGCCAAATTGCTTGAGCAACACCTTGATAGAAAGAAAGACCAGCCATAGTTTCATGAGCTACTTCTGGATTAACTCCAACCATGCTTGGGTCATCAAGTGTTTCAATAAAAGCAATCATGTGACCAATAGTTGGCAAGAATGTATCGCCTCTTGGTTCATTTGGTTTTGGTTCAAGTGCCATGCGCATCTTGTAACCTTTGTCCTTGATGTAACCAATAAAGAAATTAAGTGCTTCTCTATATCTTTCTAATGCATCAAGTGGATATTTAGATCCAGCCGCTTCCACACCTTCGCGTCCACCCCAGAAAACTGCTGTTGGTGCACCAAATTCTGCTCCGACATCAAGTGCTCTTAATACTTTTTGAATTGCATACTTTCTTATTTGAGGATCATTGGAAGTAAATGCACCGTCTTTAAATACTGGATGAGTGAACAAATTTGTAGTTGCCATGGAAACAACAACACCTGAATCATCAAGTGCTTGTCTGAAATCTTTTTTGATTTTATCTTGTTCAGCTAAAGAAGATTTATAAGGAAGTAAATCATCATCATGAAATGAAACTCCCCAAACATTTAGTTCACCTAGTTTTCTTACAAAATCTGCTGGATAAATCGGTGGTCGAGTCGCTGTTCCAAAAGGATCACTTCCAGAATGGCCAATAGTCCAAAGTCCAAAAGCAAATTTGTCTTCTTTTTTAGGAGTCAGCGAACTACTCATTTGGACCTCTTTCGTATTTGCGAATATTTTGCGAATAACTTCAACTATGTCAACCTACCCTGACAGGCAAAGGGGTGGCTACCTGAGGTGATTGCTTTTCAGCCACGATTGGATTACTTTTTTATAACTTTCTGTCACTCTATTTAATAAATCAGACATAGCTTTCTTGAAAAGCCTCACGATAGGCCTTTCGAACGGTTTCTTGATAGTTGATCTGCTTAATGACACTGCCCTTGATTTCCCAATTCGGTGGGTTTTGAGAACCGCTCAATGCCCACGCGGCTTGTCGGGCTGCACCATCGGCAACATATTCGGCAGCCGGTGGAATATGAACTGGAACATCAAAAAGGGTTGATGCAATTTCTTGAACAGCTTTTGATGCGGCAGCACCACCAATCAAAACAACTCGATTTGGTTTTGTGCCTTTTCCAAAATTAGTTATAACTTCACTTGCTTCGGCAAGTGAACAAAGCATTCCTTCGATACATGCTCTTGCAAAATTTGCTGGAGTCAAATTATTTCTAGTTAGACCATGCATTGATCCTTTGGCATTAGGAAGATTAGGAGTTCTTTCTCCATCTAAGAAAGGAAGTAAAACTAAACCATCTGAACCAGGTTTGGCACTTAAAGCTAATTCAGCAAATTGATCTAATGAAACATTTAAAACCGATGCACCAGCATTAAGAACTCGTGCAGCGTTAAGAGTGCAAGCAAGAGGTAAATAGTTTCCAGTCGCATCAGCAAACCCAGCAATAGTGCCACTTGCATCATTTGTGGGATTTGCAGAAACCGTGTAAGCAGTACCCGATGTTCCAAGCGAAATAACAATGTCACCTGTTGCCGCACCTAAACCAAGCGCTGCAGCCATATTGTCACCAGTTCCTGGTGCAACAGATATTCCATTTGTAGTTTTTCCAATTATTTCATTGGGTTTAGCCACGCGTGGAAGTTGAACTTCTTTACCAAGTGCAAGTTTTAGCAAATCTTTTCTATATTCATTAGTTTGCGGGGACCAATAACCAGTACCTGATGCATCTCCTCTATCTGTGACAAATTCATCTGGAGTGCCCATTAATTGCCAAGTTAACCAATCATGAGGCAACATCACTCCACTTACTTTTGCAGCATTATTTGGTTCATTTTTTGCAAGCCAACGTAATTTAGTAACAGTGAAAGAGGCAACTGGAACTGAGCCAACTGCATCTGCCCATTTATTTGATCCACCTAATTCTTCAATTAATTCGTTTGCAGCATCTGCTGATCTTGTGTCGTTCCATAACAAAGCGTCTCTGACGACTTGTTTGTTGTCATCGACCACGACCATGCCGTGTTGTTGAGCCCCAATTGAAATAGCTTCAACATCGTCTAATAATCCATTTGTGGAATTTATTAATTCGGTCAACCAAATACTCGGAGAAATTTCAGTTGCGTCTGGGTGAGTTCCTCTTGCTTCGCGAACTAATTCGCCACTTTCGGCATCTCGCACAACAATTTTCACTGATTGTGTTGAAGAATCAACACCTGCAACTAATTTTCTAGACATTTATTAAATCCTACGAAGCAGCAAGTTGGCGTAAAACGTAAGGCAAAATTCCTCCGTGGCGGAAATAATCTGCCTCACCGGGTGTGTCAATTCTTACTTTTACTTCAAAAGATTTTACTCCACTTTTACCCGTTGCGATAACTTTAACATTTTTTGGAATTGTGCCGTGATTTAATTCTTCAATGCCTATTATGTCAAAGAATTCTGAACCATCTAATCCTAATTTTTCTGCATTTTCATTGTTGTTAAATTGCAAAGGTAATACACCCATGCCTACTAAATTACTTCTGTGAATTCGTTCATAGGATTCAGCGATCACAGCTTTAACTCCAAGTAATGCTGTTCCTTTTGCTGCCCAATCTCTTGATGAACCTGATCCGTATTCAACACCAGCAATAATTATCAACGGAGTTTTATCGTTTAAGTAATCAACACTTGCATCATAAATTGTGTCTTGTTGATTCTTTTTGAAGTTAAATGTAAATCCACCTTCAACATCTTTGAGTAGTTTATTTTTTAATCTGATATTGGCAAACGTTCCACGAATCATTACTTCATGATTTCCACGACGAGAGCCGTATGAATTAAAATCTTTTTTATCAATTCCATGTTGAGTTAAATATTTACCTGCAGGTGAATCTGCTTTGATACTTCCTGCAGGCGAAATGTGATCAGTTGTTACAGAGTCACCTAACCAAGCAAGAACACGGGCAGAGGAAATATCTGACACTTTTGAAGGAGTTTTTGGCATATTTTCAAAATACGGTGGTTTTCTAACATAAGTGCTGGAACTTGACCAAGTAAAAGTTTTACCAGTCGGGGTAGAAAGTTTTTGCCATTTCTCATCACCCTTAAACACATCTGCATAGCGTTTAGTGAACATTTCAGAATCAATTGCACCTTTTATTGCTTCCTGAATTTCATGGGTTGATGGCCAGATGTCTTTCAAATATATATTTTTACCTTGTTCATTTGATCCAAGTGCATCATTGTTCA
The DNA here is from genome assembly GCA_046046315.1 of Actinomycetota bacterium. Taxonomy (GTDB): domain Bacteria; phylum Actinomycetota; class Actinomycetes; order S36-B12; family UBA5976; genus ATZT02. The sequence continues at coordinate 11,495 of JBJOKB010000108.1, forward strand.
AATCAATATTCATGGTTCCCGCAATTGCATAAGCAACCACAAGTGGAGGTGAAGCCAAATAATTCATTTTTACATCCGGATTTATTCGTCCCTCAAAGTTTCTATTTCCACTTAACACCGAAACCGCGGAAAGATCTGCGTGATTTATTCCCGCGCTAATTGGTTCTTGCAAAGGACCACTGTTTCCAATACACGTGGTGCATCCATAGCCAACTAAATCAAATCCAAGTTTATTCAAATACGGAGTTAATCCAGCTTTATTTAAATAATCTGTGACAACCTGAGACCCAGGTGCCAATGTTGTTTTTACCCAAGGAGCTCTGGTTAAACCAAGTTCAACAGCTTTTTTTGCTAATAACCCAGCACCAATCATTACTTCTGGATTTGAAGTATTAGTGCAGGAAGTAATTGCTGCGATTACTACAGCACCATGTTTAAGTGTCATTTTTTCACCATCAAGTGAAACTTCAACTTCTTTTCCAATTTCAGATGTGTAGGTAGGAAGAATTTTGTTAAAACTATCTTTTGCATTTCGAAGTGCCACACGATCTTGTGGTCTTTTTGGACCAGCGATGGACGGTTCGATTGTGGATAAATCAAGTTCAAGATTTTCAGAAAATCTTGGTGTGTGATTTGGGTCCAGCCATAAGCCTTGAGCTTTTGCGTAAGCCTCGACAAGTGCTAATTGATCTTGACTTCTACCCGTAAATCGTAGATAGTCAATTGTTTGATCATCAATTGGAAATATTGCAACAGTAGAACCATATTCAGGACTCATGTTTCCAATAGTTGCTCTATTTGCAAGAGGTACGGAAGAACAACCCGCACCATAAAATTCAACAAATTTACCAACAACACCATGTTTGCGTAGTACTTCTGTGATTGTTAAAACTAAATCAGTTGCTGTAACACCTTCTTTTAATGCGCCCGTTAATTTAAATCCAACAACCTTTGGAATTAACATGCTCACGGGTTGGCCAAGCATTGCCGCTTCAGCTTCAATTCCGCCAACACCCCAACCAAGAACACCTAATCCATTAACCATCGTTGTATGTGAGTCAGTGCCAACAACTGTGTCGGGATAAACCATTCCATTTCTTTCAAAAACAACTCGGGCTAAATTTTCAATATTTACTTGATGAACAATTCCAGTTCCAGGCGGTACAACTTTGAATTCAGAGAATGCGCCTTGTCCCCAACGAAGGAATTGATATCTCTCTTCATTTCTTTCATATTCAAGATCAACATTTATTTTGAAGGCCATATTTGAGCCAAAAGAATCTGCAATGACCGAATGGTCAATAACCAATTCTGCTGGAGCAAGTGGGTTTACTTTCTGCGGATCTCCACCTAAATCAATCATTGCTTCTCGCATAGTTGCTAAATCAACGATTGCCGGCACTCCTGTGAAATCTTGCATAATCACTCGTGCAGGAGTGTATGGAATTTCAATACTTGGTTCTGCTTTTTCGTCCCAATTTGCCACTGCATTGATATGTTCTTTAGTGATATTTACACCATCTTCGGTGCGAAGTAAATTTTCTAAAAGAATTTTTAAACTAAATGGAAGTGTCTTCGATCCTGGTACTTTATCTAAGGCGAACATTTCACTGGAGCGGTTATTAAAACTAAGACTTTGCTTAGCTCCGAAAGTATTTTTGCTCATCTATCCCTCAGTTTTACCAATACGCAAACACTATCAGTGGGAAGAAATCTTGAGTTATTCGTGCACCAAAACTGCCACGGATTCAATATGGTGCGTCATGGGAAACAAATCAAATGCCACAACGGATTCAAGTTTCCAACCATGATTACTGGCAATGAGCACATCTCGAGCAAGCGCTGCTGGGTCACAAGCAACATAAATGATTTTTTGCAAAGTCTGTCGACAGATGTTCTGCATCACATTTTGACCGGCCCCAGACCTTGGCGGATCAAGAATAACTACGTCAAACTTATTTTTCACATTTCGAATCCACTTATCTACCCGATCACCAACTATTTGAACATTCTTGAAATCTTTTAAATTTGCCTTTGCATTTTGCGCAGCATTTCGGTCAGCTTCGACAACAACTCCCCTTGCCATTGGAAAATCTTGAAGAAGTGCGTGCGCTAACACGCCAACTCCTGCATACAAATCTGCAAAAGTTTCAACTTTTAAATTCATTATGGATTTTTTTATTTCATTACTTAAAGTTAAGGCCGCTTCTGGATGAACTTGCCAGAAACCATCGCCAGTAACTGCAAAATCGTGGCCGTCAACTGCTTGGATTGAATTAGGAGCACCAGGTTGTCTTTTTTCAACTGGATAAACAATCGTGTCCTCTTTGGATTTGACAATCAATACTTCCTCATCAAGATTTCCACTAGGCAGATTTTTTAATACGCCATTAATGGAATCATCTGCGATTAAACACTGATCTATAACTTGCACTTGGTGGGATCGGGTTTTACGAAATCCCCATTCCCCATTTTCATTTGCCACGAGGCGAATTCGTGTGCGCCAATGACTTTCACTTGGCTCAACCGCTTGAACTGAACAAATACTTGATGCGTTTTCTACTTTTCCAAATCTTTCAAGTTGTTCAATAAGTACGTCTAGTTTTAACTTACGTTGAAAATCAGAAGTTGTATGCTGCCAGTCGCATCCACCGCATCCATCAACTTTGAAAAATTTACACTTTGGAGTTGTTCGATTTTCAGATGGTTTCAAAACTGTAATAGTTTGCGCAAACCAAGATCTTTTTCCCGGAGCAAGTGATGTTAATTTAGCTTCTACTACTTCTCCCGGTAATGCATGTCTAACAAAGACAACCACTCCATCATGTCTTGCAACACAAAGCCCACCATGGGCAACTTTTTCAATTTCTAAAGTTAATAAATCTCCAGGGTTCACAGTTTTATGGACGCCGCAAATTTTGAGGAACAGGTCGCGGTGCTTTTTCTTTCATGGATTCAGTTGAAATTAATTGCCACGGCACACTTACCACCATCACGCCAGGTGTAAAGAGTAAGCGAGATTTAAGTCTTAAAGCTGATTGATTATGCAGAAGCTGCTCCCACCAATGCCCAACAACATATTGAGGAACAAAAATAGAAATTACATCTCTTGG
>JBJOKB010000009.1:0-13741 GCA_046046315.1 Actinomycetota bacterium
CTGGAGCAATTGGTGCTGGAACTTTGATGGCAGTGTTTCTATCAAATTCTGGTGGAGCATGGGATAACGCAAAGAAATTTGTGGAAGATGGACATCATGGTGGAAAAGGTTCACCTGCACATGAAGCAACCGTTATTGGTGACACTGTGGGAGATCCATTTAAAGACACCGCTGGTCCAGCGCTTAATCCATTACTAAAAGTAATGAACTTAGTTGCATTGCTCGCAGTTCCTGCAGTAGTTCAACTTTCAATTGGAACAGACGCTAATCCAACAATGCGCTTAGCTATTGCCTTTGGCGCCACAGCAATCATCGTTATTGCTGTTTGGTGGTCAAAGCGTAAAAGCATTGCTGTTAGCGCCTAACAAGAGAAAATAAAACAAAGCGAGAGTATGGCTGACACCCAAGTAAAAAGACTAGTAATTGTTGAGTCTCCTGCGAAAGCAAAGACGATTCAAAAATACTTGGGTGAAGGCTTTGTAGTTGAAGCAAGTGTTGGTCACATCAGAGATCTTCCTCAAAGAGCTGCTGAAGTTCCCAAAGAATTTAAAAAAAATAAATGGGCTTCATTAGGAATTGATATTGAAAGTGATTTTGAACCACTTTATGTTGTTGATTCAGCAAAACAATCAAGAGTAAATGATTTAAAAAAAGAATTAAAAGAAGTAGACGAATTGCTCCTTGCAACAGATGAAGATCGTGAAGGTGAAGCAATTGCTTGGCATTTATTAGAAGTATTAAGACCAAAAGTTCCAGTAAAACGAATGGTTTTTAACGAAATCACTAAAGAAGCAATTCAAAATGCAGCAAATAACACCAGAGATATTGACCAAAACTTAGTTGATGCTCAAGAAGCAAGAAGATTAGTTGATCGACTTTATGGATACCAAGTTTCACCAATTTTATGGAAAAAAGTTGGACGCGGTTTATCTGCTGGACGAGTGCAATCAGTTGCAGTAAGACTTGTAGTTGAAAAAGAAAGAGAAAGGATTGCTTTTAAAACTGCTGACTACTGGGACATTGATGCAGTGTTTGATCCAGGAAGTTTTGAAGCAAGATTATTTTCTGTTGACTCAAAAAGAATTGCCCAAGGTGGAGACTTTGATGATAAAGGTAATTTAACAAAGCAAGACGTAATTTTATTAACCGAAAAAGATGTTGCAGAAATTGTGGAAGGATTAGGTTCTTCCAAATTTGAGGTTACAGATGTTTCTTCTCGTCCTTATTCAAGAAAACCAGAAGCACCATTTATGACATCTACCTTGCAAAGAGAAGCAAGTAATAAATTTGGGTGGAGTGCTAAAAGAACAATGAGAACCGCGCAAGGACTTTATGAGCGCGGATTCATTACTTACATGAGAACAGATTCCACAACATTGTCAGAAAGTGCTCTAAATGCAGCACGTGCTCAAGCTAAAGAACTATTTGGTGCAGATCATGTTTCTGTTGAACCTAGACGTTATGAAAGAAAAGTAAAGAACGCGCAAGAAGCACACGAAGCAGTTCGGCCAGCAGGAGATGTATTTAAAACTCCATCAGAATTAGCTAGTGAATTAAAGAGTGATGATTTCACACTTTATGAAATGATTTGGAGACGAACTGTTGCTTCCCAAATGGTTGATGCCAAAGGAACAACTAGCACTGTAAAAATAACTGGGAAAACAACCAGTGGCAAAGTTATTGAATTTTCTGCTTCAGGAACAGTAATTGAATTTCTTGGTTACAAAGCAGCTTACGAATCAGGTGAAACAGACGAAGCAGATGAAGCCGAAGATAAAAGACTTCCGATATTAAAAAAAGGTGATTTGATAACCGCAAAAACAATTACTCCTTCTGGACATCAAACAACTCCGCCTGCAAGATACACAGAAGCATCATTAGTTAAAGAATTGGAAGCAAGAGGAATTGGTCGACCCTCAACTTATGCAAGTATTTTGGGAACGATTGTTGATCGCGGATACATATTAAGAAAAGGAAGAGCGTTAGTTCCTTCTTGGACTGCTTTTGCTGTTACCAGATTGTTAGAAGCATTTTTTTCTAATCTTGTTGATTATGCATTTACTGCACGAATGGAAGAAGAACTTGATTTAGTTGCTGCAGGAGAATTACCAAGAACTCAAGCTCTAAGAGATTTTTACTGGGGACCAGAAGATGGATCTGCTAAAGGTTTGGCCACTCAATTAGAACAATTACCAGACATTGATGCGCGAGGGAACTCAACTTTTGAAATTGGGGATTCAGGAATAAGTGTTCGCGTTGGAAAATATGGTCCCTATTTAGAACGTGGTGAAGAACGAGCATCCATTCCACCAGATATTGCACCTGATGAATTAACACCTGAAAGAGCTTTAGAAATTTTGTTAGCACCTTCAACTGATCGTGAACTTGGTGTTCATCCAGAAACTGGTTTAACTTTGATGGTTAAAACAGGAAGATTTGGTCCTTATTTCACAGAAGTATTGCCGGAAGACAGTAAAGAAAAACCCAGAACAGCTTCACTTCTAAAATCAATGGAACCAACTTCAGTAACTATTGACGATGCTCTAAAACTTTTTGCTCTTCCTAGAGTTATTGGAATAGATCCTGCAGACAATGTTGAAATCACCGCACAAAATGGTCGATACGGCCCATACATGACTAAAGCAAAAGATTCACGTTCACTAGATACTGAAGATCAAATATTTACTATCACTTTAGAAGAAGCGTTAGCAAAATATGCTTTACCAAAAACTAGACGAGGTGCTGTTGTTAAACCACCATTAAGAGAAGTTGGAATTGATCCTTCAACTCAATTAAATATGGTGATCAAAGAAGGTCGATTTGGTCCATATGTCACAGATGGTGAAACAAATGCATCATTACGAGTTGGAGATGACATTCCAACGATGACAATTGAAAGAGCATCAGAATTATTATCAGACCGAAGAGCACGTGGACCTGTTGTTAAAAAGCGAAAGAAAGCTGCCAAAAAAGCTGCTCCAAAGAAAACCGCAAAAAAGAAATCGAAAAAAGAAGAAACCGATTCTTCAGAGGAAGAAGTAAGTGTCTAATCATCCAGGTTTCTTTGTTGTTTTCGAAGGTGGCGACGGAGCAGGTAAATCTACTCAAGTAAAAAAATTAACTGAGAAACTAAAAAGTTTAAACGAAACTGTTGTTTTAACTCGCGAACCTGGTGGAACCGAATTAGGTAAAAAAATTAGAGAAATATTGCTTGACCAAGATGAATTTGAAGTCACACCACGAATGGAAGCACTACTTTTTGCAGCCGATAGATCAATCAATATGAGTCAAAACATTAAACCTGCTTTAGAAAAAGGATATGTAGTTATTGCTGATCGCCACATTGATTCCTCCATTGCATATCAAGGAGTGGGCAGAGGCCTAGGTGCCAAAACTATTGAGGATATTTCTCGCTGGGCGGTGCAAGGAATTGTTCCTGATTTAACTGTTTTATTAGATGTTGATGCCAACACTGGTCAATCAAGATTAGAGAACAAAGATCGCCTAGATCGAGAATCAGCAGAATTTCACTCAAAGGTAAATCAAGCTTTTAGGGATTTGGCTAAAGCAAATCCAGATCGATACATCGTTATTGATGCGGCTAAACCTATTGATGAAATTGCAGATTTAGTATTTAATGCTTTTAAAGCAAAGAGAAAATAAATTATGTGGCAAGAATTAATTGGGCAAGAATTTAGCGTTAAAGCTTTACAACAAGCAGCTCTTGACTCAAAAGAAGCACTTACTGGAAAAGTAATGCCAGGGTTTTCTCAAGCCTGGTTACTAACGGGTCCTCCAGGAAGTGGCAGATCAACTGCAGCAAGATTGTTTGCTGCAACTTTGCAATGTGAACAAAATGGTTGCGGAAAATGCGTTTCATGTATTTCTGTTAACAATGCAACTCATCCTGATGTGCATGTCATAACACCACAAGGATTGAGTTATGGAATTGATGACACAAGAAATTTGGTTCGAGAAGCAGCCCTTTTACCAAGTCTTGGTCAATGGAACATCATTATTTTGGAAGACGCAGATCGTTTAACTACTGAAGCTGGGAATGCTTTATTAAAAGCAATTGAAGAGCCAGCAAAATTAACGATGTGGATTCTGTGTGCTCCTTCTAGTAAAGATGTGTTGATCACAATTAGATCTCGCTGCCGAATTATTTCGTTAAGAACACCTCCTGCTGAAGCGATTGCTGATTTATTAATAAAACGAGATGGAATAGATAAAGCAATGGCTCACTTTGCAGCTCATGCATCACTTGGCCATGTTGGTAGAGCCAAACTTTTGGCAACTGATGAACAGGTTAGAGAAAGAAGAAGTCTTGTTTTACAAGTTCCCTTTGAACTAAAAGACTTACCTTCTTGTTTTGCCGCTGCCCAAAAACTAGTGGATGCAGCAACAGAAGATGCTGATATTGCCACCGATGAAATGGATGAAAAAGAATTAAATAATTTGCTTCGAGCTTATGGTGAGGGGGCAGAAGGAGTAACCAAAAGAAAAGTAGAAAGACTAGCCTCAAGTGCAAAAAAAGAATTAGAAGAAGGACAAAAGAAAAGGTATAAAAGAATAACAAGAGATCGACTTGATTTAACCTTGCAAGAATTAGCAGCTTTTTATAGAGATGTTCTGGTCACACAAACTGGAGCAGAGTTAGAACTATTTCACACCGAAATGAAGGGTTCTATTCAAAGATTTGCTGAATCAACCAGCATTAACTCAACAATTAAAAGACTAGATTCTGTTGAAGCAACAAGAAGAATGCTTAATAGTGAAGCAGCGCCTCTTTTAGTACTTGAATCATTAACTGTGCAACTAGCTCGTGCATAATTAGTTACCTTTAGATACACTAAAAATAAGATGAAAAAAATTATTCCAATTGTCGCAATTTTTGCATTATTGATATCTGGTTGCTCAAGTTCAACAAATACATCTCCTACAAAATCAACACCAGAGGCGCTAAATAACTTAGATGCATTTTATTCTCAAGAATTAATCTGGACAGATTGCAAAGATGATGAGAAATTTCAATGCGCAGAGATTCAAGTACCTGTTGATTACAAAAATCCAGCTAGTGCATCCTTAACTTTAGCTTTAAAAAAACTTCCCGCAAAAAATGCCTCTAAAAAAGTTGGTTCGCTATTAATTAATCCAGGAGGCCCCGGAGGTTCTGGTACAGATTACGTAACTTATGCAGATGACGCATTTGGAAAACGCTTAATGGAATCTTTTGACATTATCGGATTTGATCCCAGAGGAGTTGCCTTATCAACACCTCTTGATTGCTTAACTGACAAAGAAGTAGATGAATTTATTGCTTTTGATGGGACACCCGATACTGACCAAGAATTACAAGAGTCTCTACAACTTTCAATTAATTTAGCAAAAGGATGTCAAGCAGTTGAAAATAATTTAATTGCACACGTTGGCACCAAAGAAGCAGCAAGAGATATGGACATAATTCGAGAATTAGTGGGAGATGAGAAACTTAATTATCTTGGCGCCTCTTATGGAACATATTTGGGTGGAATGTATGCAGAACTTTTTCCTGACAAAGTTGGAAGACTAGTTCTTGATGGCGCAGTTGATCCAAGTCTGAGTGGGGAAGAACAATCATTTGATCAAGCAGTTGGATTAGATACTGCCTTAAGAAGATTTGTGGATGATTGTCCAAAACATGAAGACTGCCCTTTAACAAAAACAGGTGATGGCGGAGTTCAAGAAGTTAGGCAATTTCTAGATTCACTCGATGCAAAACCACTTAAGACCGAAGATCCAGAAAGAGTTCTTACTCAAGCCATGGGAGTTTATGCAGTAGCTGGATTTTTATACAGCGATGACTGGTGGTCATATATGCGCCAATCATTAGCTTCAGCTTTTAAAGGAGATGGTACAGATTTACTGGTAATTGTTGATTTATTTAACGAAAGAAAAGATGATGGCACTTTTGCTACAAATGCTACAGAAGCAATTTATGCCATTAACTGTTTTGATGAACCATCAAATGCCACTGAAGATCAAGTTCGTGAATTAGCAAAAAATTGGATTAAAGATGCACCAGTATTTGGTGATTATCTTGCTTGGGGAAATCTTGCTTGCACGATTTGGCCTGAAAAAGACCCCAATCCAATAAATAAATTTATCGCTCAAGGTGCAGCGCCAATTGTGGTAGTTGGAACAAAATATGATCCGGCAACTCCATATAAATGGGCTGTAGGTTTAAGTTCTCAACTTTCTTCAAGTGTATTACTAACTTATGAAGGTGATGGCCATACTGCATACATGCGAGGATCAGAATGTATTGATAACGAAATAGAAAACTATTTAGTTGATGGAATCATTCCTGAGAAAAATATAATTTGTCCTGCTATTGTTAAAGCAGAATGAAAAAACTATTTAAAATTCTGATAATTTCTTTCACCTTTTTATTAACAGCTTGTATTTTTAACACCGCAAAGATTTCATTTGACCCAATACCTTATGAAATGAAAGTTCCTAAAGAAATTGCGGGCAAATTAAGTTTGGAGCCAATGACTGGTGATTGGGTTAAACAAATTGCCCAAGCGGGAGTAACTGCAGCATTAATGATGAATTACCAGGCAGAAGATGGAACCCAACACGGATTTGCTGGGATTTATTACATGCCCCAAGAAAAATTTGATGCGGCTGCAAATCCCAACGAACCACCAATGTTTGGCCAAGAAGTATCCCGTAAAGACGGTTATGTCTTATCTGTGGCAGGACCACAAGATTCGATCTTTGAACCTTTTACTCCCGATGGCAAAAACATCACCAGACTTTATGAGGAGCTCTACAAGAAAAGTACATATATAAAGACGAATTAAATGTCTGATTTGCTTGAAAATCTCTGGACCATGGGCAATGCTTACTTCAGTTAAGTAAACCTAGGGAGGGTTTAGATGTCAGGAACTTTAAAACGTGAATTCACACTTTGGTCTGCGTTTGCATTTGCTTTTGCATTCATCAGTCCAATCGTGGCAATTTACGGAATTTTTGGACTTGCTTACTCAACAGCAGGACCAGGATTTTGGTGGAATTTCGTATTAGTTTTTGGTGGCCAATTACTAGTGGCAATGATTTTTGCCGAACTAGTTTCTAAATGGCCAGTTGAAGGATCTATTTATCAATGGACCAGAAGATTAACTGGTAAAGGTGCAGGTTGGTTTGCCGGTTGGTTTTATATGTGGACACTGGTTGTCGCAATGGCAACAGTGGCAATGGGGGCTGCATCATTTGTTGCAAACGTCATTGGTCTAACAATTACTCCAGGAATGCAAGCGGTAATTGCATTAATCATTTTGGCTCTTGGAACTTTAGCTAATTTGCAAGGTCGTGGAGTTCTTAAAATTCTTATGACTGGTTCAATTATTGCTGAAATTGTTGGCTCAGTTGGATTAGGAATTTGGCTGTTGTTATTTCACACCGAACAACCACTTTCTTCTATTAATACTGGACTAGACACAGTAATTGGTAGTGGCTTTACTAACAGCGCATTCTTAATTGCAATGGCATTTGTTGGATGGGCATTTGTTGGCTTTGAAAGTGCTGGATCAATTGCTGAAGAAGTAAAAGATCCACAAAGAACACTGCCAAAAGTGGTTTTATTCTCACTAACCTTTGTTGCATCAGTTGTTGCATTTGCTGCTTTGGCAGTAATTTTAGCAATTCCAGATCCAGCAAAAGTTATGTCTGGTGAAGCAGGAGATCCAGTATTTTCAACATTGGTTTATTCACTTGGTGAAGGCCCAGCCAAAGTTGCGCAAATATTGTTTGCAATTGGATTCTTAGCATCATTTCTTGCATTACAAACCTCTGCAAGCAGAGTTATTTGGTCATACGCAAGAGATAAAGCTCTTCCATTAGAAAAATCATTATCAGCACTAAAAGGAAGTGCATCAATTCCTGCAAACGCAGTAATTGTTGCCTCTGTTGTTGGAGCAATCATGATTGGCGCAAGTCAATTAGCTCCAAACTTTTATGCCTTAATGGTTAACTTCACAACTGGTGGATTCTATATTTCTTTCTTATTCCCAGTTGCAGGATTTGTTGTGGTGCTATTTAGCAACAAATGGAAATCAGGTCCATTCACTTTCGGAGCGAAAATGAAAATTATCAGCATTTTTGCTTTGATCTGGACTGTTTTCCAATTCCTAAACATTTCATGGCCACGTCCGGTTTACACAGAAACACCGCTGTTGGATTGGTCAGTTGCTATCGGAGTCGTTGGATTGACGATTATTGGTGCTCTTATTTATGCAAGTGTTAATAAGCGCATGACAATGGTTGATGCTGACGCTTTGAATAGAAATAGTTAAATCAATTGAGCACCAAAGTTGCCCTGGTAACAGGCGCAGCTAGCGGTATCGGTGCAGCGATCGCCACCCGTTTTAAACAAAACGGGTGGCAGGTTGCCTCGATTGATCAAAATAAATCAACAACAGACTTATCAATAGAAGCTGATGTCTCAGACTTTAAAAGTGTTAATGATGCAGTTATAAAAATTGAAAAAGAACTTGGTCCAATTGAAGTTGCAGTTTCAAATGCCGGACATTATGAAATGAAACCAATAAATGAAGTATCAAATGAAAGTTTAAGAAAAATGTTTGCAGTCCATCTAGGTGGACTCAGAAATGTTGCTCTTTCAGTTTTGCCTTTGATGCGACAAAGAAAAGGTGGATCCCTGATCTGTATAGCTTCAGAATTAGGAATCGGTGGAGGAGAATTTGTTTCTCATTATTCTGCTGCTAAAGGATCACAAATAGGTTTAGTTAAAACCCTTTCGTTGGAATATGCACCTTTTAATATTCGAGTAAACGCTGTGGCTCCTGGGCCCACTGATACACCTTTGATTCCTTTAGATTCACCTGAAAGACAACCTGAATTCTTAAATACATTACCTCTTAAACGTTTAGTTAAACCTGAAGAAATTTCTCAAGCAGTTTGGTTTTTGGCAAATGAAGGAACATTCTTTAGTGGAGAAATTATCAGCCCAAATGCAGGAGCGGTGATTTAGATATGAATTTAAAAGACAAAGTTGTAATTATTTCTGGCGCAAGACAAGGCATGGGATTAGCAATTGCGAGAAGATTAAAAAAAGAGGGTGCGCTTTTAGCACTAAATGATCGTGTTCTAGACGAAAAATTAAAGGAAGTTTGCCAAGAATTAGGCGCATTTGCTGCACCTGGAGATCTAAATAATTTAGAAACTATTCCTTCAATAGTTGAGGCTGTTGTCGAAGAATACGGAAAGATTGATGCACTTGTGGCACAGCATGCTTACATGAACATGGGTAAATTTGAAGAACAAAATAATGATGAATGGTGGAAAGTTGTCAACACTAATTTATTAGGATCATATGTACTAATTAGAGAGTCAGTTGAACATTTAAGAAAGTCTAAAGGGAAAGTTGTTGTAACAAGTAGTTACTGGGGATTAACTGGTTGGCCAGATGCATCCGCATATGCCAGCAGTAAAGCAGGATTAATTTCTTTAGTGAAATCTTTAGGTAGAGAATTGGCACCACTTGGAATAAATGTGAATGGAATTGCACCAGGAGTAATAAACACTCCACAACTTGAAGTTGATGCTAAGAACTTAAATTTGCCACTAGCTGAAGTTCTGGATATGTATGCCAAAAATATTCCATTAGCAAGAGTGGGTACATCAGAAGAAATTGCCTCCGTCGTAGCATTCTTATTAGATCCAGAACAAAACGCTATGGTTGGACAAATCGTTAACGCTAATGGTGGAGAAATAAGGAGCAGAGCATGAGTGAAGTAATTCCTGCTAAACCGATCAAATGGCCATCTGGAAAAACTGCCGCTGCATCTTTTTCTTTTGACATAGATGCAGAATCTGCAATCTTAAATTTTAAACCTGCTGCTGCAGATCAAATGTCAACAATGTCGCATCAATCTTATGGACCATTAACAGGTGTGCCAAGAATTTTAGATATTTTAGAAAGAAATCAAATAAAATCAACTTTTTTTGTTCCCGGTTACACCGCCAGAAGATATCCATCGGTCATTAAAAATATTGTTGCCGCCGGACATGAAATTGCTCATCACGGAGATATGCATGAACAGCCAGCACATGCCACACCTGAAGAAGAAGTTGGATTTATTGAACGAGGAATTGAAAGCTTGCAAGAAGTTGCAGGAGTTACACCAATTGGTTATCGAGCCCCAATGTGGGAATTGTCTTGGTACACACCACATTTACTTTCTAAATATGGATTCTTATATGACTCATCTTTAATGGACTCAGATCATCCATATGAATTAGCAGTTGGAGATAAATCAATTGTCGAATTACCGATTCAATGGGCACTTGATGATTGGGAGCAATACGCATTTTTGCCAGACATAACAGGTTCTGGATTAATTGAATCGCCCACAAAGGTAAGAGAAATGTGGCAACTTGAATATGACGCTCTAAAAAAAGCTGGTGGAATTTTTATTTTGACTAATCATCCATTTCTAAGTGGTAGACCAAGTAGAGCTGAGTCTCTGGAGACCCTAATCAAACACGTTTTATCAACCCCAGAAGTTTGGGTAACTTCCCTTGGTGAAATTGCGCAACATGTTAGAAGTTTGAACTTGACCTCACGAGTTCTCACAAAACCTGACTTAAAAGCCTAAAAAGGCTTAAGAAAAACATTACAAAAAACACTTTTTAGGTCTACTCTTTCTGTTAGCCAAACATAGGGAGGGCTAAGCATGGCAAGTCAGCCAAAAGTCATGGAAATAGAACAACAAGGTATTGACACTATTTCTGACAGAGATAGAACAAGTACACCAAAAGATTTATTCAGAATTACCTTTGGTGGTGCAAATACATTCGCCACAATTATTTTGGGTACATTCCCAATTTTACTAGGATTAAGTTTTTGGCAAGCAGTAGCTGCAACTCTTCTTGGAGTTGTAGTTGGTGCACTTATTTTGATGCCAATGTCATTGTTTGGTCCAGTAACAGGAACTAATAATGCTGTTTCATCGGGTGCTCATTTTGGAGTTAAAGGTCGGTTAGTTGGATCTTTTCTTTCACTTTTAACTGCAATTGCTTTTTACTCAATTTCGGTTTGGGTAAGTGGTGATGCATTACTTGGAGCAATCTCAAGATTTTTTGGGGTAGATACTTCTTCATCACTATTTAGAGGAATTATTTACGCAATCATCGGAGCCTTAGTAATCATGGTTGTTATTTATGGATACCAATTCATGTTGCTAGTTAATAAAACTGTGGTTTATGCAAACACTGTTCTAATGCTCGCAGGAATCATTGCATTTGGTTCTCTATTCAGTGCTGGCTATAACCCAGGTCCAAGTGCTTACGCCCTAGGTAGTTTTTGGCCAACATTTATTTTGTCAGCATTAATAGTTATGGGAAATCCAATTTCCTTCGGAGCGTTTTTGGGAGATTGGGCAAGATATATTCCAGTCAATACTTCCAGAAGTTCATTAATGAGTTGGGTTTTTGGAGCCCAATTGATGACATTAGTTCCATTCCTATTTGGTGTTGCTACAACAACATTGGTAAAAGATCCAGCTGCATACATTGTTGGATTAGTTGAAATTTCACCAGCTTGGTATGCATTACCACTTATTGTTATTGCATTTTTAGGTGGTTTATCAACTGGTGTTACCTCTCTTTACGGCACAGGTTTGGATTTTTCAAGTGTGTTTCCTAAATTAAGTCGAGTGCAATCATCAATTTTCATTGGATCAATTGCATTTATCTTTATTTTGGTAGGACGCTTGGTTACCGACTTGCTTGCAAGTATCAATGCATTCATTGGGTTAATTGTTATTTTCACAACTCCATGGATGATCATCATGATGATTGGTTTTTATGTTCGTCGTGGTTGGTACTCAGCAGAAGATGTACAAGTTTTCAACAAAGGAAAAACTGGTGGCATTTACTGGTTTAACGCCGGATTTAATTGGCGAGGCCTTTTAGCTTGGATTCCATCTGCAATTTTAGGTCTGATGTTTTGCTACTACCCACCATTGTTGATTGGTCCATGGAGTGGCGTTGCAGGTGGAATTGATATTTCTCTTCCAGTATCAATTGTTTCTGCTGCAGTGCTCTATGTGTTGTTCTTAACTATTTGGCCAGAGCCAAAGAGTGCTTATGGTCCAAAAGGGTCACGTTTAGTTAGAACAAAGTAATAAGTAAAGATAGAAGTATGAGTAACGAACAAGGTGTGCTGCAAGCCGCAGCACACCTTGTTTCTCGTTTTGCTGCACACGATTTTGATGGTTATTTTTCCTGCTTTGATGAAAAAGCAGTATTTATTTTTCACACTTCACCAAATGTTTTAGTTAATAAATCTGAATATCAAAAAGAATGGCGTAATTGGGAAAAAGAGTGGGGATTTAAAGTAAAAGCTTGCTCTTCAAGTAACCAAAGGGTTCAACTCTATGACGAAATCGCAATATTTTCTCATGATGTAGCAACAACATTGAATACAAGCGATGGAGAAAAATCCTTTAAAGAAAGAGAAACTATCGTTTTTCAGCAAAATTCAGGTAAATGGGTAGCGGTCCACGAACACCTATCCCCGATGCCAGAATAGATTGATTCCTATGAGCGCACCAGAAATTAGCGATCCACTTCGTAACAACATTAAAGTAAACGGAAATGTTGGACCAGTTAGCGGAGTTGATGTACCCAGATTTGGTGGTCATACAACTTTTGCTCGATTACCAAGAATTGAAGATGTATCAAATTACGATGTAGCAATATTAGGAGCACCATTTGATGCAGGCGTTTCTTATCGTTCAGGTGCAAGATTTGGTCCATCACACGTTAGACAAGCTTCTCGTTTATTAAGACCTTATAACCCAGCACAAGATGTTTCACCATTTGCAAAATTACAAGTAGTTGATGCAGGTGATGCGATCATGAATCCCTTTAATATTCAAGAAGCATTAATTGGTTTAGAAAAACATGCATCAATTCTTATCGATAAAGGAAAACCTTTATTTACAATTGGTGGAGACCACACAATTGCATTGTCTTTATTAAGAAGTTTAAATAAAGTGTATGGACAAATTGCTTTGGTTCATTTTGATGCCCATTTAGATACTTGGGATACTTATATGAATGCTTCTTACACCCATGGCACTCCTTTTAGAAGAGCATGGGAAGAAAAACTTCTTGCTCCAGAAAAATGTATGCATGTAGGAATTCGTGGACCGCTTTATGACAAAGAAGATTTAGTTAGTGATAAAAAATTTGGTTTTGGAATAGTTTCTTCTATTGATTTTAATAATTTCTCATTAGAAGAAATCATCAATAAAGTTAAAACACGTGTGGGGGATGCACCTGTTTATATTTCAATTGACATAGATGTGCTTGATCCAGGATTTGCTCCGGGTACTGGAACTCCTGAAATGGGAGGACTAACTTCTCGTGAGCTCTTGGCACTTGTCCGAGGTTTGAAAGACACCAACCTGGTGGGGGCTGATGTCGTAGAAGTTGCCCCGGCTTATGACCATGCTGAAATTACCGGGATTGCCGCCTCACACCTGATCTACGAAATGCTCTCCATCGTCTCCAATAAGTAAGTAAAGGGTCTTACCCTGGATTTGCACTCAAAAGCCCTGAGTGCCAAAATTGTATTTAGCACTCGACCTATGAGAGTGACAAAAACTATCTCTTAAAGAAGGAACCTAACAATGGCGAAAATGATCGCTTTTGACGAAGACGCCAG
>JBJOKB010000056.1:0-20770 GCA_046046315.1 Actinomycetota bacterium
CAAAAAACTTAAGTGATGAAGAACGTAACGGATTAATGACCGCAGTAGGCGCCAAAAAAGGTGACGCAGTTTTCTTTGCAGCTGGATCGAGAAGTGAAGCTTTAGGACTCTTAGGTGCAGCAAGATTAGAAATTGGTCAAAGATTAGGTCTGATAAACGAAAAAGAATGGAATTTTGTTTGGGTAGTTGATGCTCCAATGTTTGAACAAGTAACAAATGATCAAGGTCAACTTGTGTGGACTGCGGTGCATCATCCTTTTACATCCCCAAATTCAGAATCACTTGCCACTTTTGCCAAAGATCCAGGTTCAGCACTTGCTTGGGCATATGACTTAGTTTTGAATGGAAATGAAATTGGTGGTGGATCAGTTCGAATTCACAGAGCAGACGTGCAAAAAGAAGTATTTAAAATTTTGGGCATAAGTGATGAAGAAGCTTTAGAAAAATTTGGATTTCTCTTGGAAGCATTTAAATATGGGCCACCTCCTCACGCAGGAATTGCTTTTGGGTGGGATCGAGTAGTGATGTTATTAACCGGGGCCACAAGTATTAGAGATGTGATTGCTTTTCCCAAAAGTGGTGGAGGACAAGATCCACTTACTGGTGCGCCAACTCCTATTACACCAGCGCAACGAAAAGAAGCTGGCATCGATTTCAAACCTGAAAAATAATGATGGACGACGCGCTGTTTGACGCTGAACCAATTGAAATTCCAGTTAACAATAAATTTGTAACCGCGCCTTTAGCTGCGAGGATGCGTCCCAATTCATTAGATGAGGTTGTTGGTCAACCTCAAGTAACGAGAGCAGATTCTCCATTAAGAGCTTTACTTAATCCAGATGATGACAACAAATTAGCTGCCACCTCATTAATTTTGTGGGGACCTCCAGGAAGTGGAAAAACTACATTGGCACACGTGGTGTCAGTTTCTACAGGTAGATCTTTTGTTGAGCTTTCAGCAACTTCAAGTGGAGTCAAAGAAGTTAGAGAAGTAATTGATTTAGCTCGACGAAGATTTGCCCGCGGAGTTGGCACAGTTTTATTTATAGACGAAATACATAGATTTTCTAAATCCCAACAAGATTCACTTCTAGCCGGTGTAGAAGAAGGTTGGGTCACTTTAGTTGCTGCCACCACAGAAAATCCTTCAGTTTCAATTAATTCAGCGCTGATGAGTAGATCGCTAGTTTTGCCGTTGAATCCTTTGCAAGAAGAAGACGTTATTGACCTTTTATCAAAAGCTTTAATAAGTGAGAAGGGGCTAAAAAATAAATTTGAATGCGATTTAAAAGCGTTAGAACATATTGCTCGTTCTAGCGGTGGAGATGCCAGGCGTGGACTAATCGCATTAGAAACTGCAGCGGGTGTGGCCGATGCAGAAAAAAGACTAGAAATTACTTTGCAAGATGCAGAAGTTGCTGTGCAAAGAGCCGCTTTACGTTACGACAAAGCAGGGGATGAACACTACAACGTAATTAGTGCCTACATAAAAAGTGTTCGGGGAAGTGATGTGGATGCTGCCATTCACTATTTAGCACGAATGGTTGAATCCGGAGAAGATCCAAAGTTTATTGCTAGGCGTTTAGTTATTTTGGCAAGCGAAGATATTGGTCTAGCTGATCCAAATGCTTTAGTTATCGCAGTTTCAGCAATGCAAGCAGCACAACTCGTTGGTTGGCCAGAGGCTCGAATAATTTTGGCTGAAGCAACAACTTATTTAGCGCTAGCACCGAAATCAAATTCTGTTTATAACGCGATCAATGAGGCCATTGAAGATGTGAAAAGAGGAAATGCTGGGGCTGTTCCACTTCATTTAAGAGACGGATCTCTTCCAGCTTCTAGAGAAACTGGTGCTGGAAAGGGTTACAAGTACGCACATGATTTTGAGGAAGGCGTGGCAAGTCAACAATATTTGCCAGATAACTTGAAGAATAAGACTTATTACAAACCTGGAAGTCGCGGGGCAGAACAACGCTTTGCCGATTTATGGGAGCGTATTCGCCAGGCACTAAGGTCATCTAAGTAGAGAAATAGCAAAGGAAGTCACGAAAATGGATTCAGCAGACATTCGTCGCCGATTCCTTGATTTCTTTGAAAAAAATGGGCACACAATTGTGCCTTCAGCTTCATTAATTGCAAATGATCCAACACTTTTACTTGTCAACGCTGGAATGGTTCCATTTAAACCTTATTTTCTAGGTGAAGCACCTGCACCATACAAAAGAGCAACATCTGTTCAAAAATGCGTTAGAACTTTGGATATTGAAGAAGTTGGAAAAACCACTCGTCATGGTTCCTTTTTTCAAATGGCAGGAAACTTTTCATTTGGTGATTACTTCAAAGAAGGCGCAATCACTATGGCTTGGAAATTATTAACAAGCAGCATCCAAGACGGTGGATATGGATTCAATCCTGAAAAACTTTGGGTAACTATTTATTTAGACGATGAAGAAGCTTTTGATATTTGGAAAAATAAAGTTGGCATTCCGGAACATAAAATTCAAAGACGGGGAATGGCAGATAATTTTTGGTCAATGGGCGTTCCTGGTCCATGTGGTCCTTGTTCAGAAATTTATTTTGACCGCGGACCTGAATACGGCAAAGAAGGCGGACCAATCGCAGATGAGGAACGTTATTTAGAAGTCTGGAATTTGGTTTTCATGCAATACAACCGCGGTGAAGGCGGTAGCAAAGATGATTTTCCTTTGAATGGTGAATTACCTGCAAAAAATATTGATACCGGTATGGGTCTGGAAAGAATGGCAGCAATCCTGCAAGGTGTTGACAACATTTATGAAATTGATACCACAAAAATAATTTTAGACAAGGCAACAGAAATTGTTGGAGTTAAATACGGATTAGATAATTCCGCAGATGTTCGATTGAGAGTTGTAGCTGATCACACTCGTACAGCTGCATTTTTAATTGGTGATGGAGTTATTCCTGGAAATGAAGGTCGCGGTTATGTACTCAGAAGGATGATGCGACGAGTTATTAGAAATATGAGAATTCTTGGCGCAGAAAATCCAGTGATGAAAGATTTAATTGAAGCAACTATTAAAGCTATGGGTCCACAATATCCAGAATTAATAAGTGATAAAAAACGAATTCTGGAAATAGCAGTTGGAGAAGAAACTTCATTTGCTCAGACTTTAAAAACAGGAACTCAATTATTCGAAAACTCAATAGATGAGCTACACAAAACTAAATCAAAATCTCTGTCAGGTGAAAAAGTTTTTGAATTACATGACACCTACGGATTTCCATATGATCTAACACTCGAAATGGCATCCGAAGCAGGAATCACGATTGATGCTGAAGGCTTTAAACGGTTAATGCTGGAGCAAAAAAATAGAGCAAAAGCTGATGCCAAAGAAAGAAAACAAGGTTTAGGCGATTTACAACAATATCGCGTTCTAGCTGATCTAGCAGGTATTACTAATTTCACCGGTTATTCAGAAACCAATAGCGAAGTTAACCTTAAAGGTTTATTACAAAATGGAAATGTTGCAAAAAGTGTTTCTTTGGGAAGTGATGTTGAGTTTGTTTTGGATAGATCACCTTTCTACGCAGAAGGTGGTGGACAATTAGCAGACAGTGGAAAGTTATTACTAAGTAATGGTTCAGAAATCGAAGTTGATGATGTGCAACAACCGGTTCCAGGTCTTTATGTGCACAGAGGTCGCGTAACAAAAGGTGAGGCTGTCACTGGTTTATCTGGTATTGGACAAGTTGATTTGTTAAGAAGAAAAGCAATCTCTCGAGCACATACTGCGACTCATTTAATTCACAAAGCATTTAGAGAGGCGTTAGGCGAAACTGCAACGCAATTAGGAAGTGAAAATTCACCAGGCAGATTGCGTTTTGATTTTCCGTCACCAAAACCTGTTCCTCAAAGTGTGTTAAACGATGTCGAGGAAAGAGTTAATGAAGTTTTATTAAGTGATCTAGGAGTGAGTGCCCAATTAATGTCTCAAGATGAAGCTCGGGCAATGGGAGCAATGGCATTGTTTGGCGAAAAATATGGTGATGTTGTTCGAGTGGTAAGTGTGGGAGATTGGGCGCATGAACTTTGCGGAGGAACTCATGCTCAAAGATCTGCACAGCTTGGCGTTATTAAATTCTTGAGTGAACAAAGTATTGGAGCAGGGACAAGAAGAGTTGAAGCATTAGTTGGAACTGATGCATATCAATTTTTAGCAAGAGAGCATCTGATTGTGTCCAATTTGCAAGAAATACTAAAAGGAAAGCCAGAAGAATTACCTGAAAAAGTTTCTTCTCTAATGGAGCGATTAAAAGATGCTGAGAAAGAAATTGAGAAAGCACGTAAATCTCAACTTTCAGGAAGTATTAATGATTACTTGAAATCTGCCCATGAGGTCAATGGAGTGAAAGTTGCTAACTTTTTAGCAGAAGGTGAATTAAGTGCAAACGATATCCGAGAACTTGTAACAAATGTTCGTGGTCAACTCGGAGAAGCGGCAGCTGTTGTAATTGGAGCTGGTATTGCTAATGAGAAAGTCAACGTTGTGGTTGCTACGAACGATGCTGCTAGAAAGAAAAATATAAATGCTGGCGAAATATTAAATGCTGTTTTATCAAAACTTGATGGTAAAGGTGGCGGCAAACCGGATATGGCTCAAGGGGCAGGAACAAATATTAAAGATGCCAAAAATGTTATTGCCGGTGTAGACAATTTGATTCGGTAGTTGAGATTTTGAGAAAAGGAATCAGATTCGCAATAGATTTTGGTGATGCAAGAATTGGTGTTGCTAAAAGCGATATAGATGGTTTGCTAGCTGTTCCTGTAGCAACAATTAAAAATGATAAAGATTTGATAAGTAGTCTGGTATCAATCATTAACGAAACTTATTGCTTAGAAATATATATCGGTTTACCAAAACTTCTTTCTGGGTCAATTGGGCAATCGGCAAATAAAGCAATCAATTTTGCCCAACAACTCAAAAAGGCATTACCCGATATTTCCTTAAGAATGCTTGATGAAAGATTGACAACTACGAGTGCTTCTGCACGATTAAGTGAAAGTGGAGTCAGCACTCGCCATCAGAAAGATATGATCGACCAGGTTGCAGCAATAGAATTGTTAGAGCAAGCTCTTGATTTTGAAAAACGAAATAGTGAGATTCCAGGAATAGATTTGAAAGAGGTGAAGTAAATGCCGTCGATTTTAGATGAATTCAAGTCAGAACAAAATCGATATAAGTCTGATCTTCATCCAGCACCTTATCTAAGAATTGGTTTAATAACTTTTGCTGTTTTAGTTGGAATTGTTCTGTATTCATTTATCCCCAGCGGGGGAGTAAAGATTATTAACGGTCCAGGTGGAAGTGGACCAACTCAAGTAACTATTGCACCTGGTTCATCATTGACCGAAATTGGCAAAGTACTCGCTAACGCAGGTGTTGTGAATAACTATTTAGAATTCGTTAATGCCGCAGAAGATATTCCACAATCAAGTGCAATAGGTCCTGGAAAATATAACTTAATCAAAAGCATGGGCGCAAAAGAAGCAATTTTTGCTCTGCTAGATCCAGAAAGCAAAGTAAGTATCAAAGTTGTCATCCCAGAAGGCTCTAGATCAAAATATGTTTTCGCAGCTGCAGCACAAGCCCTTGGTGTGTCAGTAGGAGATTTTGAATCTTTAGCAAAAGATCCTAAAGATTTAGGCTTACCAGAATATGCAAAAAACAACGTTGAAGGATTTTTATATCCTGCTACCTATCGATTTGATGAAGGAGTAACGCCAAAAGAAGTCTTACAACAAATGATTAAGAGATTTAATCAAGCCGCCACTGAACAACAACTTGAAGCCACAGCCAAAGCAAATGGATTAACTCCTTATGAAGTCGTGATTATGGCAAGCATTATTGAAAAAGAAGTTGCCCCAGTTGACCAACCAAAAGCTGCTCGAGTCTTATTGAATCGATTGGCTGCACCAATGAGATTGCAATTGGATAGCACATTGAATTATGAACTTGATTCCAATGCAATTATTTTGACAGATGAGCAATTAAAAGCAGATTCTCCATATAACACTTACACAAATGATGGACTTCCACCAGGACCAATTGCAAATCCATCTGAAGCAGCAATAAATGCTGTCTTAAATCCTGAAGATGGAAATTGGCTGTATTGGGTAACTGTAAATCTTGATACAAAAGAAACTAAATTTGCTGAAACAAATAGTGAATTTTTGATTTATAAACAAGAATTCTTGAGATGGTATAACCAAAATAAATGAGTAAATTTGCAGTAGTTGCTGGTTCTCCAATCGAGCATTCATTAAGTCCACTTATTCATAAAGCAGGATATGCGGCTTTGAAAATGGATTGGGATTACAAAAAAGTTGAATTGAATGTTTCAACATTTCCAGACTATATAAAAAATAGAAGTCAAGACCTAGTAGGGATGTCTTTGACTATGCCTCTCAAAGAAGTTTCAATTGATGTAGCTGATTCAGTCACAGATCTTGCACGACAGGTAAATTCTGCAAATACCTTGTTGTTTAAAGATGGCAAAGTAATGGCCGGTAACACCGATATTTATGGAATTGTTGCAGCCTTGCAAACTAATAAACAATTAGATGTTTCTAATCCATCAATTATCGGAAGTGGGGCAACTGCAAGATCTGCGGTGGCGGCTTTGAAACAACTTGGCGCAACAAAAGTCATGATTTGTGCTCGAAATGAAAGTACACTTATTGAACTTAAAAAAGTTGCCGAGTCATTTCAAATGCAGGTTTCGATAATTAATTGGAATGAAATTCATAAAGCTCTTGCTGCCTCAACGGTAATTAGTACCTTGCCAAGTGGAGCAATGGATGCTTTTGCGGCAATGGGACCAGAAATTCCAGGTTCACTTTTAGATGTTGCCTATTCACCTTGGCCATCAAAAATTGCCGTGGAATGGATCCTTCGGCGAGGTTTTGTCGTCTCAGGTTTAGAGATGTTGTTACATCAAGCTGTTAGACAGTTTGAGTTAATGACAGGACAAAAGGCACCTGTTAAGCAAATGCGGGAGGCGCTTTTTCAGAACTGAGGAAAAATTGACCTGGGAAATCTTGATAATGGTCAATACTGCAGTATTTGCTCTCTCATTAGCAATCATTGATTTTAAAACAAAAATTTTACCTAATAAATATGTTTTCTCTCTAGCAATAACCTCAATAATTATGGTTTTCTTTGCTACATCCTTTGACTGGAAATACTTAATTAAATGTATTTTGTTTTCAACTTTCATCTTTATTTCCTATTTAGGTATTTATTTCATTTCTAAAAAGACTTTCGGACTAGGAGATGTTAAATATAGTTTTGCTTTAAGCATTCCTGCAATTTTTTTGTTTGGGGTAAATGACACCATCAATATGCATCTTGCATCTTTCATAATTGGTGGAGTTGGTGCATTAATGATTCTGATCATAAAAAGAGTTTCTAAAAATCATACAATCGCGTTTGGTCCATTCATGTCAGTTTCGTATTTTTTGTTTCTCGTGCTTAATCTGTAGGGGGATTACTTACTCGAAGTCGGTGTAATGAAACAATAAATATATGATTCGATGGCTAACAGCGGGTGAATCCCATGGCCCTGCCTTGGTTGCCACAATCGAAGGACTTCCAGCTGGAATTGAAGTTACTTCAACAGATATCCAAAATGAATTAGCTCGTCGACGTCTAGGAGTTGGACGTGGAGCTAGGCAAAAGTTTGAACAAGATGAAATTGAAATTCTTGGTGGCATCCGTCATGGTTTAAGTATTGGTGCACCTATTGCTATTAAAATTAATAATTCAGAGTGGCCAAAATGGAAAGATGTTATGGCTGCTGATCCAGTTGATCAAAAAGTTTTAGATGAGCAAGCAAGAAATGCACCTTTAACCAAACCTCGCCCTGGACATGCTGATTTAGTCGGAATGCAAAAGTATGGTTTTGATGAAGCACGTCCTGTTTTAGAAAGAGCAAGTGCTCGTGAAACTGCTTCCAGAGTTGCATTAGGTGCGCTTGCAAAAAAATTCTTAAATCAAGTTGGTGGAATAGAAATTTTAAGTCATGTTGTTCAACTCGGAACAGTTAAAACACCTGATGGATTGATGCCAAACGTTGGTTCATTAAACAAAATTGATGAAGATCCAGCCAGATGTTTTGATGCCAAAACGAGTGAATTGATGCAGAAAGAAGTTGAGTCAGCACATAAAGATGGTGACACATTAGGTGGCGTGGTTGAAGTAGTTGTTTATGGCTTACCACCAGGTTTAGGTTCTTATGTTCATCACGATCGCAGAATTGACGCAAAATTAGCTGGCGCATTAATGGGAATTCAAGCAATAAAAGGTGTTGAAGTTGGCGATGGTTTTACAACTGCAGGTCGCCGTGGTTCGCAAGCTCATGACGAAATTGTTAACACCAAAGATGGAGTTAAACGTCTAACTCATCGCGCAGGTGGCACAGAAGGTGGCATGACAACAGGAGAAGTTTTAAGAGTGCGAGCAGCTATGAAACCAATTTCAACTGTTCCTAAAGCCTTACAAACAATAGACACAACAACTGGCGAAGCAAGTAAAGCTCACAATCAAAGATCTGATGTTTGCGCCGTTCCTGCAGCTGGTGTAATTGCAGAAGCAATGGTTGCACTTGTCTTGGCTGATGCACTTTTAGAGAAATTTGGTGGAGACGCCGTTTCTGAAACAAAAAGTAACCTGAAAAACTATTTATCTAATTTAAAGGTTCGATAACCATGTCACCACGTTTGGTTTTCGTGGGTGCTCCCGGTTCAGGGAAGACAACTATCGGAAAACAGGTTGCTGAAAAATTAAATGTTGAATTTATTGATGTAGATCACGAAATTGAGATGGATGAAAAGACGACTATTTCAGAAATTTTTGTGCAGAAAGGTGAACCATATTTCCGAGATTTAGAGAAAACAAAAATCTCTGAATTACTTAACTCATTTGATGGAATTCTGTCTTTAGGTGGCGGATCTGTACTTGCTGAATCGACACGTCAAGCATTGGCGATCGCACCTGTCGTTTGGTTGAAGGTTTCGTCAGGAGACGCATCTTCCAGAGTGGGTTTAGGACTTTCTAGACCTGTTTTGATGGGAAATGTTAGATCCACTTTGGTAAAACTACTTGAAGAAAGAACTCCTTTGTATGAAGAAGTGGCAGACTGGGAAATAGATACATCTGGAAAAAGTATCGAAGAAATAGTCCAAGAAGTTTTGTTTCAAACAAGTGAGGTTAATTAGTGGGAATTCATCAAACGATCACTGTTAACGCTCAACCTAATTATGATGTAGTTGTAGGAAACGACGTTCTAGATTTGATCAAAATAAATGAATCCGTTAATCAAATTGCTTTAATTTTTCCAATTCACGTTGCAAAAATAGCTAAAAAAGTGAAAAAACATATAACTGGTCAAGGTTTTAAAGTCATTGAAATAAAGGTCCCAAATGCAGAAAGTTCAAAAAATATCAAAGTTGTTGACAAATGTTGGACGAAATTAGGACAATCAAAATTCACACGTTCAGACTTAATTGTGGCAATTGGAGGAGGAGCTACTACAGATTTAGCAGGTTTTGTGGCAGCAACTTGGCTTCGAGGTATTGATTTCATATCTATTCCAACAACTTTGTTGGGCATGGTTGATGCCGCAGTTGGTGGGAAAACGGGTATTAACACTAATGCAGGTAAAAACTTGGTTGGAAGTTTTCATAACCCTTCACAAGTTATCTGCGATCTTGATACTTTAAAAACCTTAAAAAAACACGACTTCACAACTGGCATGGCTGAAGTAGTCAAGTGTGGATTTATCGCTGACGAGCAGATCCTGAACATTATTGAAAAGTATCCTCAAGAATGTAAAAAATATGATGGAGTTGAAATTCCTGAACTAGTTACTAGATCAATTAAGGTAAAAGCTGAAACAGTTGCCAAGGATTTCAAAGAAACGTCTGATTCAAAAACTGGTCGTGAAATTTTAAATTATGGTCATACACTTGGTCATGCAATCGAAAAGAATGAAAAATACAAATGGCGTCATGGCGACGCGGTTTCTGTGGGAATGGTTTTTGCTGCGGAATTAGCTTTGGCTGGCGGAAAACTTTCAGAAAGAGTTGTGAAGCGTCATCGTGATATTTTGAAATTAGTAGGGCTTCCTACAGGCTATAAACACAAAAATTTTAAAAAATTAATCGAAATCATGGCTTTGGATAAAAAATCTCGCGGTTCGACATTAAGATTTGTAATCTTGGAGGACATTGCCAAGCCCGCAAGACTTGAAAATCCAAGTTTTAAAGTTCTAAATACTGCCTGGGAAAAGGTTTCAAAATGATTAAAGTTTTAGTTCTTAATGGACCTAACTTGCAAAGATTAGGTACCCGTGAACCAGAAGTGTATGGATCAGACACATTTGAAGACCTTAAAAACGCTTGTATTGAATTTGGTAAAACTCAAGATTTTGAAATAGATTTTCGTCAAACAGACGACGAAGCAACCATAATTAAATGGTTACATGAAGCAGCAGATAATAAATATCCGGTTGTAATTAATCCTGCGGCTTTCACTCATTACAGTTACGCAATGCGTGATGCTGCAGCAATGCACACTGCTCCTTTAATTGAAGTTCATATCTCAAATCCACAAGCTCGTGAAGAATTTCGTCACTTCAGCGTTCTTGCAGGTGCAGCAGATGGAGCAATTGCTGGATTTGGTATTGATAGTTATCGCTTGGCATTAACTGCTTTAAAAAAAATAATTAAATAGTTTATGGTTGATTATTTATCTCGCAGAAATTCTTTAAGACAAATATTGGTTGAAAAAGCTCAAAATGCAGTGTTCTTTGATGCTGTAAGTATTAGATACCTTTGCGGATTTTCCGGAAGTAATGCTGCGTTACTAATTGGGGATTTGGCAAATAAGGATTTATTACTAACAGACTCTAGATACACCCAGAGAGCCAAAGATGAATCACCAGACATTGAAGTCCAGATAGACCGCGAATTCATCAAACAAATTCACAAACGACTGAACTCAAATTCAATAAAAAAAGTAGCCGTTGATCCATTGAGAATGAACATCGCCCAAGGTGAGGCTTTGGCGGATAGGGAAAGTTTTGAGTTAGTAAAAATTAAAGAAATGCTTTCACCTTTAAGAAGTGTCAAGGATGAATATGAGATTAAGCAAATAAAAAAAGCTTGTGCGATAACGGCGGATACTTTATGGTTCTTAATCAATGATTTGAGACCTGGAATGAACGAAAAACAAATATCTAATCTTTTACAAGAGGGATTTCTTAAAAGAGGAGCTGATGGTTTAGCTTTTGCATCAATTGTGGCAAGTGGAGAAAACAGCGCCACTCCACATCATGAACCTTCAAAAAGAATTCTAGAAAGAGGTGACATGGTCACCATTGATTGTGGAGCTCTGGTTAATGGATATCACGCAGACATGACACGAACAGTATTTATTGGAACCTGCGCTGATTGGCAAAAAGATATTTATGACGTTGTAATGAAAGCCCAAGAAACTGGAAGAAAAAAATTGAAAGCTGAGGCAATCGCTGAAGAAGTCGACGCAGCCACAAGAAAAGTTGTGCAAGATGCAGGTTACGGTGAATTTTTTGTTCACGGGACAGGGCATGGAGTTGGTTTGGAGATTCATGAACCTGTGTTCCTAGCAAAAGACGTCAAGACTAAACTTTCAAGCAGAAGTTGCATCACTGTTGAACCCGGAATTTATTTACCGGGTAAAGGTGGAGTGCGTATCGAAGATACGTGTTTAATCACTGAAGGTGAAGCTGAAGTTTTAACCCCAGGCTCTCACGAAATAATTTGTGTGGCTTAAAAGTAAGAAAACATGATCTAGGAGAGTATCTCAAGTGGCGACAACGAATGATTTAAAAAATGGCATGGTTCTAAACATTGACGGCCAGCTTTGGAACATTATTGATTTTCAACACGTAAAACCGGGTAAAGGTGGTGCGTTTGTGCGCACCAAATTAAAAAATGTCTTAAGTGGAAAAGTTGTTGATAGAACTTTCAACGCAGGTGTGAAAGTTGAAACAGCTCAGGTTGATAAACGAGATATGCAATACCTCTATAAAGACGGTGAAGATTGGGTGTTTATGGACACCACAAACTATGACCAAATCACTATCAGTAATGCGACAGTTGGAGATGCCTCAAATTATTTATTAGAAAATCAAGAAGTAATGGTTGCAATGCATGAAGGAAATCCTTTATATATTGAAATGCCAGCAAACGTAGAGCTAACCATTGAATACACCGAACCGGGTTTGCAAGGCGATAGATCAAATGCAGGATCTAAATCTGCAAAATTGGAAACAGGATTCGAAATTCAAGTTCCACTATTTATTAATCAAGGAGAGAAAGTTCGAGTAGATACTCGAGACGGTTCTTACCTTGGTCGTGCCTAAAGAAAATTGATTAATCTATGAGTGCACGAAGTAAAGCTCGAAAACGTGCACTAGATACGATTTTTGAAGCAGACTTAAAAGGTATTTCAATTCCTGGTTCGAATACAAATGACGAAACAGACCTTGAAGTAGCTAATTATTCCCTGGAAATTGTTAAAGGTATAAAAGAGCATCAAACTCAAATTGATGAATTGATCTCACAATCCTTACAGAACTGGACTTTTGATCGAATTCCCAGGGTGGATAGAAATATTCTTAGAATTGCAGTTTATGAGTTGCTTTACCAAAAAGATGTTCCTACAAACGTTGTGATTAGTGAAGCTGTTTCATTAGCCGAAACATTAAGTACTGCGGAGTCTTCGGGGTTTGTTAACGGAACATTAGCAACGATAAGTAAGAATATTTAATTTCTTGTGCCCCGGGTGAGATTCGAACTCACGCTGGTACGAGTTTGAGTCGTATGCCTCTGCCAGTTGGGCTACCGGGGCTAAAGCAAATATTGAAAAGTTACGTTCTCAACTCTACGACACTTAAAACCAAGTTTCCTAGTTCGCCTAGGCTATTGAACACATATGAAGCCATCATTAAGAGTTGTTGTCGCTGAAGACGAAGCATTGATTCGTCTTGATCTCGTTGAAATGCTCACTGAAGCAGGATATGCAGTTGTTGGGCAAGCAGGGGATGGCGAAAAGGCAATTGAGATTACCGAAAAAGAGAAACCAGATTTAGTTGTGATGGATGTAAAGATGCCAAAACTTGATGGCATAAGTGCTGCAGAAAGAATTGCTAATCAACGATTAGCTCCTGTAGTAATCCTTACTGCATTTTCACAAAGAGATCTAGTTGAACGAGCACGAGATGCTGGTGCCATGGCTTACTTAACTAAACCTTTCACCAACCAAGATTTGATGCCAGCGATTGAATTAGCTGTTTCTAGATTTCAAGAAATAAAACAATTAGATGCAGAAATATCTGATTTACAAGTTCAGTTGAAAGCCAGAAAGTTAATTGAAAAGGCAAAAGGTCTTTTGATGAAAAATTTAAAAATTAGTGAACCTGAAGCATTCAAATGGATGCAAAAAACAGCCATGGACAAGAGGCGTTCAATGACTGATATTGCTCAACTAGTTATGGATGAATACGACAAGAATTAATCTGCAGTTCCATAAAGCCGATCTCCAGCATCGCCCAACCCCGGGACAATGTAGCCAACATCATTTAATTTTTCATCCAGGCCAGCGCAAACCACTGTCACATTAACATCTTTTCCAAAAGTTGTTTCAACCTTTTTTACTCCTTCGGGAGCAGCCAGAAGACATATTGCTACCACATCTTTTGCGCCTCGTTCAATTAAAAGTTTTATAGCCGCCACTAAAGTTCCACCAGTTGCAAGCATTGGATCTAGAACAAATACTTGTCTATTTTTTATTTCGCCGGGAATTCTTTCGGCATAAGTTGATGGCTGTAATGTTTCTTCATTTCTAACCATTCCCAAGAATCCAACTTCAGCACTTGGAAGGATTCGCATCATTCCATCTAACATTCCAAGACCAGCTCTTAAAATTGGCACAACAAGTGGTTTTGGTTTAGCTATTAGGTGTCCTTTAGTTTTTGTGATTGGTGTTTCAACCTCTGTTTCTTCCACAATTAAATGTCTTGTTGCTTCATAAGACAAAAGAGTTACAAGTTCTTCAACAAGTTTTCGGAAAGTAGGAGTGTCAGTGTTTTTATCGCGAAGGCTGGTCAATTTTGCTGAAACCAGGGGATGGTCGATGATCACGGTTTTCATGACTCAGACACTATCTATATGCCCAACTTTTATGGGGAAATGAGCGTGATTGTGCAGGGGGTCACATCCCAGGTGAACAACTGGTGAACTTCGGGTATTCTCGAGAGACACACAGAAAGACCAAGGCATTGGTCACCAAAATTCTGTGCCCTAGGGAAAAAGAAAGAGGAAGTAATGTCATTAGTTAAAAGAACTATCGGCGTTGCAGCTTCTGTGGCTGTTGCATTTGCAACTTTCGTTGCACCTGCACAAGCAGCACCAGCTGGTTGCGATGGCGATTTGAAATTGGTATTCCAAGGTGCTTTGACTGGCCCAGCCGCTCAAACCGGTATTGGTGAATATCAAGGTTTCAAACTTGCAGTTTTGCAATATAACGAAAAGCGTGGCTCAGCTCCAAAAGTTGAACCAGGTTTTATTGATACACAAGCAGATCCTGCACAATCTCCAGCTCTTGCATTAGCAACTGTTAACGACAAGTGCGTTATCGGTGTAGTTGGTGGAATGTATTCAGGTGAAACTCGTGCAGCACTTCCTATTTATCTAAAGGGTGCTCTACCAGTTATTTCTCCATCTGCAACAAACGCAACTTTGCCTACAGTTGGTGGCGATGTTTTCCACCGTGTAGTTGCAAACGATGACGTTCAAGGTCCAGCACTAGCTAAGTTGGCAGGAAATCAACCAAATGCGAAAGTATTTATCGTTGATGACCAAACAACTTACGGTAAAGATCTAGCAACAACAGTTAAGAAAAAACTTGCAAAGTCAAAGCAAGTTGGATCTGATTCTGTAACTGAAGGAACAACAAACTTCTCTTCAGTAGTTGCAAAAGTTAAGAAGTCTGGTGCAAACGTTGTATTCTACGGCGGTTACTACCCAGAAGCTTCAAAATTTGTTAAGCAACTTCGCGACAACGCAGCCACAAAGAACGTTAAGTTCATTGCTGGCGACGGTGTTCTAGACAACGAATACATCAAGTTGGCTAAGAAAAACGCTGAAGGAACTTCTATGACCGCTCCATACATTCCTATGGAACGTGCAGACAAAGCTCTTGCTGCTATCTACAAGAAAGAATTCGGAGTTGCTCCAGCGGTTTACACCCTTGAGGCATACAACTCAGCAGGATTCTTCCTTGCAGCAGTTAAAGCTGGTAAAACCGATCGTCTAGCAATTTTGGATTACATCAACAAGAACTCTTACAAGGGTGTTGGTCAAACTCTAAAATTCGATGCTAAAGGTGAACCAGCCACAAAGATTATGAACGAATTCATAGTCAAGAATGGCAAGATCGAATACGTAGGCGCAATTAAGTAATTACGTATTTAAAGTTGTAGGGTGAGGTACGTTAAGTACCTCACCCTCATCAATATCTAGGGAGCTGAAGTGGATTTCTCGATAGTCATCACCGAATTCGCTTCTCTATTTCTAGATGGAATTGTTGTAGGTGCAATTTATGCACTTGTTGCACTTGGTTACACCCTTGTTTACGGTGTACTTCGTTTAATTAATTTTGCCCACTCTGAAATTTTCATGCTTGGTACCTTTGCGTGTTTAGGCGTGACAATGTTGCTTGGTTACACTGGATTCGAAGATCCAATTGGTATTGGTTTATTTTTATTGACTTTTATTTTGATCACTGTGGTTGCAGCGGTTGCATCAGGATCTGCAGCAATGCTGTTAGAAGTTGTTGCTTATAGAAGATTAAGAAGAAAAGGCGCAAACCGCCTTTCTTCATTAATTTCAGCAATTGGTGCTTCATTCTTTTTAGTTGAACTTTTCCGATTACTTACAGACTCAAAAGATTGGGATTTCCCAAGACTTCTGGATAAGAATTCAATTTTTGA
Source organism: Actinomycetota bacterium (assembly GCA_046046315.1). Lineage (GTDB taxonomy): Bacteria > Actinomycetota > Actinomycetes > S36-B12 > UBA5976 > ATZT02. The sequence goes on from JBJOKB010000056.1 coordinate 16,078, forward strand.
AATCGGCACAGCATATTTCACAGCCGATAAAATTGTGGTTTTGGTTGGCGCTTTTGGTTTAATGTTCTTATTGGATCGAATCATTCAAGGCACAAGATTGGGTCGAGGAATTAGAGCAGTTTCTCAAGATGAAAAAACAGCTGTTTTGATGGGTGTAGATGTTGACAAGGTAATTGCTTTCACATTTTTACTGGGCGGTGTTTTAGCAGGGGTTGCATCTGCTTTTTACATGTTGTTTTACGAAGCAACAAAGTTCAACGTCGGTTTTCTTTTAGGAATTTCTGCATTTACCGCAGCGGTTCTAGGTGGAATTGGAAATATCCGCGGAGCATTAGCTGGTTCATTCGCACTTGGACTTATTCAACAATTCTCATCCGCAATTCTTGGCTATAACTGGCGAGATGTTGTTACATTCTTGATTCTGGTACTTGTGCTTCTTTTCAAACCAACTGGTTTATTCGGTGAAGCATTGCAGAGGGCAAGAGTATGAGTACTTCAAAATTATCTATTCCAAAATTTAATTTGCGCGACAAATTTGGCGACTGGTGGGAAGGAACCACTAGAAATCAAAGAATTATATTCCGAGTTTCTCTTATTGCATTCTTCTACATTTTGCCATTTTTAGACAATCCGGTTTTTGGAACGACTGAGTCAGATTTTGCTTCAGTTTTGTTCTACCCAATGGGTATGTATGCATTAATGGCTATTGGTTTAAATATTGTGGTTGGAAAGAGTGGAATTCTTGATCTAGGTTATGTTGCTTTCTTTGCAATAGGTGCATATACACATGCAATATTTGGAATTAATTTTGGTTTTGATTTTTGGGTGAACGTTGTTTTAGGTATGGCTTTTGCCATGATCGCTGGAGTTATGCTTGGTCTTCCGGCGTTAAGACTACGCGGTGATTACCTAGCAATTATTACTTTAGGTTTTGGTGAAATAGTTCGCATAGTTGCAATTAACGTAAATGTCACAGGAGGAGCTGCGGGTCTTGCTGGAATTCCTGCACCACCAAATTTTCTTGGAATTGAATTCTTAGTCGATGACCCTCGTCCTTTTTATTGGGTTGTGCTAACTATGACATTGTTAATTATTTGGGCATACATGCGTCTATCCAAACGTCGTCCCGGTCGAGCATGGGAAGCTATTAGAGAAGATGAAGATGTTGCAGAATTTATGGGAATTCCAACAACCAAATATAAACTTTGGGCATTTGTTTTAGGTGGAGCAATCGGTGGTGCTGCTGGAGCAGTTTATGCAGCACAAGTAACTTCAATTGTTCCAGAACTTTTTGACTTAAACGTATCCATCATGATCCTTGCTTGTGTTGTTTTTGGTGGTATGGGAAATATTTGGGGAGTTGCATTTGGTGCAGCACTTCTTGGTTACTTCCCAGAAAAACTTAGATTCTTATCTGACACTCGTATTTTATTCTTCGGATTATTAATGGTTGTAATGATGAACGTAAGACCAGATGGACTAATTCCGAGAAAGAAACGAGAAAAAGTTTACGATAAAAAAACAGGTAAAGAGGTATCACGATGAGTGATCGTTTACTTGAAGTCCGTAATTTAACAATGCAATTCGGTGGAGTAACCGCTCTATCTGACGTTAATTTGCATGTTTCTGAGGGCGAAATTGCTGCGTTAATTGGACCAAACGGAGCTGGAAAAACTACAGTATTTAACGTAACCACAGGATATTACACACCAACTTCTGGTGAAGTGCTTTTAAATAACGAATCAATTGTTGGATTGAAATCACATAAAATTGCGCAAAAAGGTTTAGCACGTACTTTTCAAAACGTACGACTTTTTGGTGATATGACAGCTTTAGAAAATGTGATGACAGGAGCTGATTCCAGAAATAAAGTTGGGCTATTAGGTTCAATGTTTGGCACCTCTACAAGCAGAAAAGACGAAGAGCGTGCTCACGAAAAAGCTGCAGAATTATTAAATTTCATGGGTATTAGCCATCGCGGAGGACAACTTGCCCGAAATCTTCCATATGGAGATCAAAGAAGATTAGAAATAGCACGAGCTTTGGCGCTAGAACCAAAAGTTTTGTTACTTGATGAACCAGCTGCTGGTTTTAACCCACAAGAAAAAGTAGAGCTTGGGGAATTGATTAAAAAAATTCGCGATGCTGGGTTTGCTGTACTTCTAATTGAACACGATATGAGTCTTGTTATGAAAATTTCCGATCGAGTTTCAGTACTTGATTTTGGTCAAAAAATTGCTGAAGGAACACCATCAGAAATTCAAAAGAACCAAAGAGTTATTGATGCTTATTTAGGAGTTGCTGACCATGCTTCTTGAGGTTAAAGACCTAAAAGTTTCTTACGGAAAAATTGAAGCAATTAAAGGTATATCACTAAATGTAAATAAAGGTGAAATTGTTACATTAGTTGGCGCAAATGGGGCTGGAAAGACAACTCTTTTAAAAACAATTTCTGGAATATTAAAACCTTCAGCTGGAGTTATAAATTTTGAAGGAAAAGACATTCAGGGAATTGCTCCACATAATCGAGTTCTAGAAGGACTTTGCCAAGCACCAGAAGGCCGCGGAATTTTTCCGGGCATGACGGTTTTGGAAAATCTTGAAATGGGTAAATACGCCCGTAAAGATTGGAAGAGCGAACTTGATGAAGATCTAGATCGCATCTACACACTTTTCCCAAGATTAAAAGAAAGACAAAATCAAGCTGGCGGAACACTTTCTGGTGGGGAGCAGCAAATGCTTTCCATTGGTCGAGCATTGATGTCTCGTCCAAGATTGTTACTTTTAGATGAACCTTCAATGGGACTTGCTCCAATGTTCATCCAACAAATTTTCAATATCATTCGCGAAATTCAAACCCAAGGCGTCTCAATTTTGCTGGTTGAGCAAAATGCCGCTCAAGCACTTTCTTGTGCAAATCGCGCTTATATTTTGGAAACAGGAAACATCGTTAAAGAAGGTGCTGGAAAAGATTTACTAAACGATGACGCTATTAAGAAGGCTTATCTAGGAACTGGCGCTTAAATTATTTAACTGCTGTAACTAAAGCCACCAGTATCGGGGCGTAAAACAAAGCAGGCAATAAATCAGCTACTGGCAATTGTTTAATTCTCAACAATCTAAAACTTACCCCTACAAGTAATAAACCACCTGTCACAGTTAAGGCAATAACTTGGGCATCAGATAAAACATCTCCCAAACCAAATCCAAGAATTGTAAATAAACCTTGATAAATCCCAACTGCTAACGCTGAAAACGCAACACCGATTCCAAGTGATGCAGCAAATGCGATCGAAGCAAAGAAATCTAGAGATGATTTCAAAGCTAATTGTTCAATTCCTTTACCTAGTCCATCTGAAATTGAACCAAGGATGGCCAATGGACCAACTACAAACAATAGAGATGCGCTTACAAAACCTTCAACAAAGTTTGAATCTTTACCTTTAATTCTTTTCTTTAATGATTTTCTTAACCTTTTTCCAATATTTTCAAATCTGTCTTCAAGTCTCCAATATGAACCAGTGATACCACCTAAAATCAAACTTCCAAGGACTATTAATACACCCATGCCGGGCCCAACGGCATCTTTTAATTCTGGTTTAGTTATGTCAATTATTGAAAGTCCCGCGACTAAGAGTGTGACCAAACCTAATGCATCTGTCACAACATCTCTGGTTTTGCTTGGTAAACGATCTCCCAATAAGGTTCCGATTAATGCTCCAGCAACAATTGCTAGAAAATTAATAATTGTTCCTAATCCAATTATCATTTATTTTTTTCTTTAAAGAATACTGTTAATCGGGCAGATGCCGTTTTTTCATCTTTGTCATTAAAAATATCAATTATGTAGCTTCCAGTTGATTTACCTAAATGATTAGGTGTTGCTATTCCTTTTACAAATCCATCTTTAACACCTTTGTGATGGGTTACATTAATGTCGACTCCAACAGCAACTCGCTCTGGATAGGCAGCAACATTAGCTGCGATTGAACCGAGAGTCTCAGCCAAAATAGCATTAGCTCCGCCATTTAAAAGTCCTAATGGTTGTCGGTTTCCTTCGACCGGCATTGTGCCAACTGTTTTGCTTGCACTAACTTCAATTAACTTTATTCCCATGCGTTCAGCTAATTCGCCTAATCCGTATTGGTTCAGTGCTTGTGTTAATTCTTCAGCAGAAAGTTCAGTCATATTTATGTCAGAGCGAGTTTTATTTTGCGGTGCGCCCTCATTATTTGCCATATCGCAAGCCTAGGATCACACTTATGGTTGAGATGAAACACCCCGAGCATTTGTTATTAGTTGATGGTCATTCTTTGGCTTATCGGGCTTTCTATGCTTTACCTTTGGACAATTTTGCAACAAGCGCAGGACAGCCAACTAATGCTGTTTTTGGTTTTACTTCAATGCTGATAAATGCAATAAAAGATGAAAAACCTACTCATTTGGCGATTGCTTTTGACGTTTCTAGAGAAACGTTTAGAAAAGAAATGTTCTCAGAATACAAAGCTAATAGAGCAAAGAGTCCAGATGAATTTAGATCGCAATTGCCATTGATCACAGAGGTTATAAATGCGATGCAAATTCCTGGGATTCAAGTTAAAGGATATGAAGCAGACGACATCATTGCCACATTGGCTAAACAAGCTGAAAAAAAGGGAATGAGAGTTTCGATATTGACCGGTGATCGAGATTC
>JBJOKB010000098.1:0-2556 GCA_046046315.1 Actinomycetota bacterium
TTCCGCCTTTTTGCCATTCAGCATCAATATTTTCTTCCTGAATAACTTTTCCCACTTCGTCAACTGTTTCAAACATGATTTGTTGCATCCGAATTGCTTTTTGTTTATTTGATTGCTGTGCTAATTTTTCTAATCCCACAGGAAATAAAGATGAACACCAACCACCATTTCGACCACTCGCACCAAAACCGGCAACATTTGCTTCTAAAATTGCAATATTTATGTTTGGAGATTTTTTTAACAAATAGTAAGCAGTCCAAAGCCCGGTGTATCCAGCTCCAATAATTGCAACATCAACATCTATGTCCTTAGTCAAAGGTTGTCTGGTTTGAACTGGTTGAGTTAAAGAATCCCACCACAGTGAGGTTGGAGGCATAGTCATGATTAGTAAACATAATGCCTTAGATCTAGAATTGAAGGATTAAACGAGTTGGTCGGGCAATCGCTGTGTAAAGAAATTTATGCAGAGGAAAGTCCGGGCTCTAAAGAGCAAAGTGGTGGATAACTTCCACCCGGGGTGACCCGCGGGAATAGTGCAACAGAGAGTAAACCGCCAAAAGAAATTTTGGTAAGGAGTGAAACGGTGGTGTAAGAGACCACCAGCATTGCAAGTGATTGCAGTGGCTATGTAAACCCCACTTTTGAGCAAGATCAAGAAGTTGCAAGCAATTGCAATGGAGTGAATGTTTGAGAACTGCTCGTTCGAGTTCACAGGTAGATCGCATGACGTATGTAGCAATACATGCGCAAGATGGATGATTGTCCCTCAGCAATGAGGACAGAACCCGGCTTATAGATCAACTCGTTTATTTAATTTTGTGAGGATTCGTAGTTTCAATTTGACCTAACTTGAATGGTCAGGTTTATAGTCTTATTAGTGCTTGATGCACTTGGTTATCTAGTTAGTTAGGGGTGAGAGCCGGACGCATAGCACGGCCTAGTTGCCGTTGGCGGTCCGTAATCACCGATTTATTTCGTAACAAAATACGAAAAGTAAATCGTAAACAAAAGTTAAATACCAATGACGGTATTTGACTTACCCCAACTATTAATTCGAGGTGTTTTAAATGACTGCAACTGCAGTCGCGTTCGTTGGAAATGACTTTCCATATGGTCGAGTCACGTCCCAAGAAGCTAAAGAAGCAATTGCTAAAGCAAAACCTAAATCTTTTTGGCTTGATTCAAGATCCAGACCAAAAGCCGCTCCTGGATTAGCAAAAGATATTTCAACCGGCTTAGTTGTTGTTGGTGGTGGTTTTACTGGTTTATGGACCGCGATTAATGCCAAAATTCATCAACCTAATTTAGATGTAGTTCTCATTGATTCGCAAAGAATTGGTGATGGGGCAGCTGGTCGAAATGGTGGTTTTGTTTCAGCTTCTTTAACTCATGGTTTTCCCAATGGGTTTTCAAGATGGGAGCACGAATTATCTAAATTGGTTGAGTTGGGCCACGAAAACTTGGATGAAATAGAAGAATTTATTAAAGAACATAATATAGATGCTGACTTTGAATGGTTTGGCGAATTTGACGTTGCCATAACCCAAGAACATGCCGATGAATTAAAAGAAATGACGGCGACTGCAAAAAAATATGGTGAAGATTTCACTTTCTTTGATGCAGACGAATTTTCTAAATATGTAAAATCACCGCTTTATAAGGGTGCGATGCTTGATGCAGATTGCGCATTGGTTAATCCCGCCAAACTTGCTTGGGGATTAAGAAAAGTTGCAATAAAACTTGGTGTAGAAATTTATGAAAATTCACCAGTACTAGAACTTGATCAAAGTGTTAATGGAGTTAAACTAAAAACTGCTTTGGGAAGTGTTAAAGCACGACGTTGCGTTCTGGCAACTGGAGCATTTCCTTCATTAATTTCTAAAGTAAACAGAATGATTGCTCCGGTTTATGACTATGTATTAGTAACAGAACCTTTAACGGAAGAGCAAAAAGCATCAATTGGTTGGAATGAACCATTTGGATGTAGTGATGCTTTTAATCAATTTCATTATTTCCGTTTAACCAAAGATGGCAGAATGCTTTGGGGTGGATATGACGCGGTTTACCATTATGGAAATGAAGTTATAAAAGAATACGAACAATCAGATGAATCTTTTGCCATGTTGGCAGAACATTTGTATAGAACTTTTCCAAGTTTGAGAGGAATCGGGGTTTCTCACAAATGGGGTGGAGCAATTGATACTTGCTCTAGATTTACTCCCTTTTGGGGAACCTCAATGCGCGGCAAAGTTGCCTACGTCGCAGGTTTTACTGGCCTTGGTGTTGGCTCTTCAAGGTTTGCAGCTTTAACTTTGTTGGATTTGGTTTATGGCAGAAAAAGTGAGCGAACAAAACTTTCCATGGTCAGAACTAAACCATTGCCATTTCCACCAGAACCCTTTAAATCTTGGGTTATTGCTCTAACGCGTTGGTCCATAGATAGGGCCGATCACAATGGGGGAAAAAGAAATTTGTGGCTAAAACTGCTTGACTGGCTTGGCTTAGGCTTTGACTCCTGATTACTCTTAACACCAAGATAAGTTTTATAAATTCCAA
>JBJOKB010000113.1:0-8647 GCA_046046315.1 Actinomycetota bacterium
TTATGTTCAAAACAAACTCCTAAAGAGCTTTAATTGATCCGCCTGCAGCGGCGATCTTGCTGCTTGCTGATTCACTAAATTTGTCAGCTACAACAGTTACTTTGACAGTAATTTCGCCAAATCCAAGAACTTTAACCGGTTGACCTTTTCTAATTGCGCCAACTTTAACTAAAGATGCAGGGGTCACTTCGCCACCTTGTGGGAACAATCTTGAAATATCAGAAACGTTAACTACCTGATACTTAATCTTGTTAGGTGGAGTAAATCCGCGAAGTTTTGGCAAACGCATATGCAATGGCATCTGGCCACCTTCAAAAGCGGCTGAATAATTGCGGCGGGCACCTGATCCTTTGGTACCTCGACCTGCAGTTTTACCTTTACTTGCTTCACCACGACCTTTACGAGTCTTAGCTTTTTTAGCACCAGGTGCTGGACGAAGATGATGAACCTTGATTGACATGGTTACTTAACCTCCTCAACTTCTACTAAGTGGGCAACGCTTCTAAGCATGCCACGAAATTCTGGACGATCAGGTTTTACTGATTCAGATCCAATTTTTCCTAAACCTAAACTCTTTAAAGTATCTAGTTGGATTTTTGTTCCACCAATTGATGACTTAATTTGTTTAATTTTGAAATTTGACATATTAAACACCAGCTTTTTCTGCAGCTTGTGCTTTCAAAATTGCTGCTGGAACAACGTGTTCAACACTTAAACCACGTCTTGCTGCAACTTGTTCTGGTCTTTCAAGTTTCTTTAGTGCATCAACAGTGGCGTGAACTACGTTAATTGCATTTCCAGAACCTAATGACTTTGTTAATACATCATGAATTCCTGCTGCTTCCAAAACTGCACGAACAGGTCCACCAGCAATCACACCAGTTCCTGGAGAGGCAGGTCGAAGCATCACAATTCCTGCTGCTGCTTCACCTGTTATTGGATGAGGAATAGTTCCTTGCACTCTTGGAACTTTAAAGAATGATTTTTTAGCTTCTTCAACAGCTTTTTGAATTGCTTGTGGCACTTCACGTGCTTTGCCATAACCTATTCCAACCATGCCATTGCCATCGCCAACTACCACAAGGGCTGTGAATGCGAAACGACGTCCACCTTTCACAACTTTCGCTACACGGTTAATGAATACCACTCGTTCAATGAATTGTGATTTTTCTTTTTCACGAACTCCGCCTTCATTTCTTTCGCGACGTTCGCGACGATTTGGGCGTTCTTCTGTGCCGTTTAGATTAGATGTCTTTGCAGCCATTAGAAAGTAAGACCTCCTTCACGTGCACCATCAGCTAAAGCAGCGACTCGTCCGTGGTACTTGCGTCCGGCGCGATCAAACACAACATCTTTAATGCCAGCAGCAGTTGCACGTTCTGCAACTTTCTTGCCAACAATTTTTGCTTGGGCTGTTTTATCTCCTGCCACACCTTCTTCAATTGAAGAGGCGTAAGCCAAAGTTTTACCAGTCAAGTCATCAATTACTTGCACACTTACATTTCGCAAAGATCGAGTAACCACTAAACGTGGCTTTAGGTTTGTGCCAGTAATTTTCTTTCTTACTCGAATGTGTCTTCTTCTTCTTGAAGCAGACTTTTTGCTTAAACTTTTTCCAGGTCTGGTGAATTTACTCACGAGTTACTTACCAGCCTTTCCAGCTTTACGTCTAATAACTTCGTTATCAAATCGGATACCTTTACCTTTGTAAGGATCTTGTTTGCGAAGTTTTCGAACCTTAGCGGCTGTTTCTCCCACAGCTTGTTTGTCAATTCCCATGATTTGGAATTTAGTTGGGGATTCAACTTTGAATGAAATTCCTGCTGGTGCTGGGAATAACACTGGGTGTGAATATCCAAGGGCAAATTCAAGATCATTTCCTTTAGCAGTAACTTTGTAACCAGTTCCTACTATTTCTAAAGTTTTGGAATAACCTTCAGTTACACCTTTAACCATGTTGGCAACCAAAGATCTAGACAAACCATGAAGCGCTTTGTTTTTGGTTTCGTCATTTGCGCGTTCTAATGAATATGTGCCATCTTCATTTTTCTTGATCTTTATTGAATCTGGCAAGTTAATACTCATTTGACCTTTTGGTCCTTTGACATCAACTTTGGTGCCACTGATGGTGATTTCTACACCGTTTGGCACTGTAACTAATTTTTTACCGACTCTTGACATGGTTATTACCAAACGTAGGCAAGGACTTCTCCGCCTACGCCTTTCTTGGAAGCTTGTTTGTCAGTTAATAAACCAGTTGAAGTAGAAATAATTGCAATTCCTAGTCCACCTAATACTTTTGGCAAAGTGTCATTTTTTGCATAAACACGAAGTCCTGGTCGAGAAACTCTTCTTAAACCAGAAATTGATCTTTCACGACTTGGGCCGTACTTAAGATCTAAAACTAAGCTTTGACCAACTTTGGCAGGTTCTGCTTTCCATCCTTGGATGTAGCCTTCTGCTTTCAAAATTTCGGCAATATTTTTCTTTATTTTGGAATATGGCATCGCCACAGAATCATGGTGGGCTGTGTTTGCGTTACGCAAACGTGCCAACATGTCCGCAATCGGATCTGTCATTGTCATGGCTTTTTAGGCCTTTCTCGTTGTGGTTTCTGATTCCAGATGAATCAGACCTTCAGCGTCTGTTTTTCTTACCAACTGCTCTTGGTAATACCTGGTAGTTCACCTTTATGTGCTTTGTTTCTGAAACAAATGCGACATAAGTTGAATTTTCTGTAAACTGCACGTTGTCTTCCACATGCTCCACAACGTGTGTATGCGCGAACTTTAAACTTTGGTTTGCGTTGTTGTTTTTGAACAATCGAAGTCTTTGCCATTGGTTATGCCTCCTTGAATGGAAAGCCGAGCAATTTAAGCAATGCGCGTCCTTCTTCGTTGTTGTTTGCAGTAGTAACAATTGTGATGTCCATACCGCGTGGGCGATCAATTGAATCCTGAGGAATTTCTATGAACACAGATTGTTCGGTTAAACCAAATGTGTAGTTTCCTCTACCATCAAATTGTTTTGGTGAAAGACCACGAAAATCTCTGATACGTGGCAAGCCGACTGCTAACAATCGATCTAAGAATTCCCACATACGATCGCCACGAATGGTTACGTGTGCACCGATTGGTTGATTTTCACGAAGTTTGAAGTTAGCAATTGATTTTGTAGCTTTAGCAATAGCTGGTTTTTGTCCAGTGATGATTGTTAAATCTCTTACAGCACCTTCAATAAGTTTAGAATCTTTGGCAGCTTCTCCAACACCCATGTTCACAACTACTTTTGTTAAGCGTGGAACCTGGTTAACGTTTTTGAAACCGAATTCTTTTTGTAGGGCTGGTGCAATTTCACTTGCATAGCGTTGTTTTAAACGAGGAGTCACTTTAGTTTGAGTGGCAGTCATTTATATTTCCTTTCCGGTACGAGCCGAAACGCGAACAAGTCGGGATGAAACATAAGTTGTGCCATCTGCACGCTTCTTTTCAATTTTGTCTCTGCGTCGTCTAACTCTGGTTGGTTTGTTATCACTTGGATCAACCACCATTAAGTTGCTGGCATCAAGAGGAGCTTCCACAGTTAAGATTCCACCTACTGCAGCACCACGTTCTGATTGCGCAGCTTTAGTGTGTTTTTTAACACGGTTAATTCCTTCAACTGTGACTAAACCTTGAGTTGGATCAACTTTTAATACTCGACCAGTTGTGCCACGATCTTTGCCACTAATTACTTGAACTAAATCACCTTTTTTAATGTGCATGGAAGCCATTTACAAAACCTCCGGTGCTAGTGAAATAATTTTCATAAATCTTTTATCGCGAAGTTCGCGACCAACTGGACCGAAAATACGGGTGCCACGTGGTTCGCCATCTTCTTTCAAAATAACTGCAGCGTTTTCATCAAAGCGAATATATGAACCATCCGGTCTGCGAACTTGTTTCACAATTCGCACCACAACAGCTTTGACAACTTCACCTTTTTTAACTGCGCCACCTGGAATTGCATCTTTAACTGAGCAAACGATGACATCGCCAATACTTGCGTAACGTCGATGAGAACCGCCCAGCACGCGAATACACAACAGCTCTTTTGCTCCTGTGTTGTCAGCGACTCTTAGTCGTGACTCTGATTGAATCATTTTTCGCCTGCCCTTTACTTAGCTTTTTCTATGATGCTGACCATGCGCCAACGCTTTGTTGCAGAAAGTGGTCTTGTTTCCATTAACAAAACACGATCACCAATTCCTGCTTCATTCTTTTCGTCATGTGCCTTAAATTTCACAGAACGGTTAACAACTTTTCCATAAAGAGAATGTGTGTACTGTTCTTCTAATTTCACAACAATGGTCTTATCCATTTTGTTAGAAACCACAATTCCTTCACGTGTTTTACGGTCGTTTCTTTCTACAGAGTTACTCATGCGGCACCTTCTGTATCCACTGGAGTAATTCCAAGTTCGCGTTCACGCATGATTGTGTAAATGCGAGCAATTTCAGTTTTAACCGTGCGCAGACGACCATGGTTTTCTAATTGACCAGTTGCTGATTGGAAGCGTAGGTTAAACAATTCTTCCTTGGCATCTTTCAATTTCTTTGCCAAATCTTCGTTTGTTTGACCACGAAATTCTTGTGTCTTAATAGCTTTAGCCATTTATCCCTCCACCAAATCACGAGTAATAATTCGACATTTCATAGGTAATTTGTGCATTGCTCTTTCCAAAGCTTGACGGGCTACTTTGTCATCAGGGAAAGTGACTTCAAACATCACACGACCTGGTTTGATATTTGCTACCCACCATTCAGGAGAACCTTTACCAGAACCCATGCGAGTTTCGGCTGGCTTCTTTGTTAATGGTCGATCTGGATAAATATTGATCCAAACTTTTCCACCACGTTTTAAGTGTCTAGTCATTGCAATACGAGCAGCTTCGATCTGTCTATTTGTGACATAAGAAGAAGTCAAAGCTTGTAAACCATAATCGCCGAATTCAACTTTTGTGCCACCTTTTGCTTTACCAGTTCTTCTTGGGTGGTGTTGTTTTCTGTGTGCAACTCTTTTAGGAATCAACATAATTATTCAGCCGCTCCTTCGGTTGCTACCGCAGCTTCTTTAACTGCTTCTTTTTTAGGTTTTCTAGGAGCTTTTGTTTGTTTTGCAACTTGAGCTGCTTGAGCTTGTAGTCTTTCTTGTTGTTGACGAGCTTCTTTTTCAGCTTTTGTTACAGGTGCATCACCTTTGAAGATCCAAACTTTGCAACCAATTAGACCAAATGTTGTTAAAGCTTCATGGAATCCATATTCAATATTTGCGCGCAAAGTGTGCAGTGGAACTCGTCCTTCACGATAAAACTCAGAACGACTCATTTCAGCTCCACCGAGTCGACCTGAAACTTGAACTCTGATTCCTTTAGCGCCACCTTTAAGTGCTGATTGCATTCCTTTTCTCATCGCACGACGGAATGAAACACGACTTGCTAATTGTTCTGCCACGCCTTGGGCAACTAATTGAGCATTTACTTCAGGATTTTTAACTTCCAAAATATTTAACTGAACTTGTTTGCCAGTTAATTTTTCTAAATCAATACGAATGCGATCTGCTTCTTGACCACGTCGACCAATAACAATTCCTGGACGAGCAGTGTGAATGTCAATGCGCACTCTTTCACGAGTTCTTTCAATATCAACATGAGAAATTCCAGCACGTTCCATGCCAGCAGTTAACATTTTGCGAATCAAAATATCTTCTTTTATGTAATCTTGGTAGCGCTCACCTTTTTTGGTTGAATCAGCAAACCATTTACTGGTGTAATCAGAGGTGTATCCCAAACGGAAGCCATGTGGGTTAATTTTTTGTCCCATTACTTTGTGCCTCCCTTTGTGGTTTTCTTTGCAGAAGTCTTTTTAGCAGCAGCTTTTTTCGCAGGTGCAGTCTTTGTGGCGGCAGGTGCTGCAGCAGTTGCAGCAACTTCTGTTTTTGTTACAACTTGTTTAGCCTTTGGTTTATTTGATCTACGACCTGGTTTTCTTCTTGGAGCAGATCCTTGTGGTTCCAAAATTAAAGTGATGTGAGAAGTTCTTTTATCAATTCGGTAAGCTCGTCCCTGTGCACGAGGACGAATTCGCTTCATAGTTGGGCCTTCGTCAACAAATGCTTCAGCAACATAAAGAGTTGCAGGATCAACATTTTGGTTATTTTGGGCATTTGCCATAGCGGATTTCAAAACTTTGCCAACTGGTTCTGATGCTGCTTGATCAGCAAAACGCAATACAGCTTGTGCTTCACGTGCTGAAAGTCCGCGAATTAAATTAACTACGCGACGCGCTTTCATCGGTGTCACACGAACAAATCGTGCTGATGCTCTTGATTCCATTGTCATAATCCTTTATTCGCCCTTAGTGACTTTTTTATCGTCACCCTTAACGTGTCCGCGGAAAGTTCTTGTTGGTGCAAATTCACCAAGTTTGTGACCTACCATTTGTTCAGTCACAAAAACTGGAATGTGTTTTTTGCCATCATGAACTGCGATGGTGTGTCCCAACATGTCAGGAACAATCATGGAACGACGAGACCAAGTCTTGATAACGTTTTTTGTTTTCTTTTCATTTTGATCATTCACTTTTTTTAACAAGTGAGTGTCAACAAATGGACCCTTCTTTAAACTTCTACCCACGATTATTTTCCACCTCTAGCTTTGTTAGCTGGACGACGACGAACAATAAATTGTTGTGATGCTTTCTTAGGTCTGCGAGTTCTACCTTCTGGTTTACCTGAAGGATTAACTGGATGGCGACCACCAGAAGTTTTACCCTCTCCACCACCATGAGGATGATCTACTGGGTTCATAACAACACCACGAACTGTTGGACGAACACCTTTCCAACGCATACGTCCTGCTTTACCCCAGTTGATATTTGATTGTTCAGCGTTACCAACTTCGCCAACTGTGGCACGGCATCTAACATCAACACTTCTGATTTCACCTGATGGAAGTCTTAATTGAGCAAGTTGACCTTCCTTTGCTACTAATTGAATACTTGCTCCAGCTGAACGAGCCATTTTTGCTCCGCCACCAGGTTTTAATTCAACAGCATGAATAACAGTACCTACTGGAATATTTCTTAAAGGCAAATTATTTCCTGGTTTAATATCTGCACTTGGACCAGTTTCAATTGGATCATTTTGTTTCAATTTGTTTGGCGCCAAAATGTAGCGCTTTTCGCCATCTGCAAAATGAAGTAAAGCAATTCGTGAAGTTCTATTTGGATCATATTCAATATGAGCAACTGTGGCAGGAACGCCATCTTTGTCTAAACGTTTGAAATCAATTACGCGATAAGCACGTTTATGTCCGCCACCTTGGTGACGTGTGGTGATTCTTCCTTGATTATTTCTGCCACCTTTGGAATTAATTGGTCTAATTAATGATTTTTCAGGTGTTGAACGAGTTGTTTCGGTGAAGTCAGCAACTGATGCACCACGGTTAGATGGTGTGGTTGGTTTTAATTTTCTAATACCCATTAGTTATCTCAACTCCCTTTTAAGCACTTGGCGCATTGAAGATGTCAATTCGATCGCCTTGCGCGAGGGATACGATTGCTCTTTTAGTGTCAGATCTTGATCCTTCACCAAAACGAGTCCGGTAGGTTTTACCTTTTCTATTAAGTGTGTTAACACTCAAAACTTTTACGTTAAATAATTCTTCAACGGCTTGTCTAATTTGGGTTTTGTTTGCATCTTTTTTAACCACAAATGTGTATTTGTTTTCATCCAAAAGTGAATAACTCTTTTCTGAAACAACAGGCGCAATTAATACATCTCTTAACACGTTTTTATCCATTTATGCACCCACCTCAGCATCAGTAGCGCGACCAACAGCACTAGCAGATTTTCCAGTACGTGGACCACTTAAAAATTCATCAAGTGCTGTTTTTGTGAAAACAACATCATCGGCAACTAAAACATCATAGGTATTTAATTGACCAGGTGAAACCACATGCATTTCATTTACGTTTCGAAGTGAGAACCAGCCAACTAATTCATTTAAGGAAACAATTACCAAAACTTTTTTACCTTTAGCAACGTTTCGCACTGCTTGTACACCTTGTTTAGTTGATGGCTTGTCGCCTTCCACGATTGCACTTAAAACATGAACGTGATTTTCACGAGCTCTATCACTTAATGCAGAGCGAAGTGCTGCTGCTTTCATTTTCTTTGGAGTTCTTTCAGAATATTCGCGAGGAACGATGGAGTGAACGTGTCCACCACCGGTCCATTGTGGGGAACGAATGGAACCTTGACGTGCGTTTCCTGTTCCTTTTTGTTTGTAAGGTTTTTTACCTCCACCAGAAACTTCACTGTGAGATTTTGTTTTTTGTGATCCTTGGCGAGCAGCTGCTAATTGTGCAGTTACAACTTGATGCATCAATGGCACATTTACTTGGCAATCAAAAATTTCTGCAGGCAATTCAACTGAACCTGAAGCACTACCTTGTGGTGATGTAATTTGTACCGAAGCCATTATTTTTTACCTGCCTTAACTTGATTCTTGGCAGCAGATCTAACAAGGATTAGTGAACCAATTGGTCCTGGTACTGCACCTTTAATTAGTAGTAAACCGTTTTCGGCATCAACTTTTGCCACAGTCA
>JBJOKB010000107.1:0-20816 GCA_046046315.1 Actinomycetota bacterium
ATTGGACCACGCAGGAATTTAATAAAACTGCTCGAGTTCTTTATGATTCGATAACACCTGTCTCTGAATTTGTTCAGTATCGCTTACCAATAATTTAATTATTTATGCGTTTATTAGATTATTACAAAAGTAACCAAATATCAATTAATTTTATTAGATATCTTCTTGCAATTCTTGTGATTGTGGATCATTCGTATCATATGGGTGGGTTTGGAGATGAACCATTACTATTTTCATTTGGACACCGAAGCGCTATTGGCTTTCTTGCTGTTTGTGTCTTTTTTGCAATTTCTGGTTTCTTAATTACAAACGCCGCAATGTCCAGCGATCCCCTTAAATTCTTCATTAATCGTTTCTTGAGAATCTGGCCCGCACTTATCTTCCTACTTATTATTTCTGCATTTGTTGTAGGTCCGATAATGGTTAAAGCCAATGATCTGAGTTTGAGAAATTACTTTCTCAATTTTGATTCGACTGGTCCGTGGACTTATGTCTTTCATAACATATTTTTGCCAATAGATTTTCAGAATAATTTATTTGACTTATTTTCAAACTCGCCAAATGGATCAAATTTTAATGGTTCACTTTGGACTCTACCGTTAGAAATTCGCGCCTACTTATTATGTTTTTTTCTTGTTTTATTGGGCAAAAAATTAGGCTTGCTTAAGGTGTTCTTGGCTTTTCAAGTTTATCTTATAATTTGTATTATTGGTGATTCTTTTGATAATCGATTTATTTATTATGTATACCCAGATTTTATACATTTGAGTAGTAAATTTATGTTCTCGTTCTTTTTCGCAGGATTAGTTGCAATTATCTTTAGAACTAAGGTAATCAAGAATATCCATATTTATTTTGCATCCATATTTTTCTTACTTTCTGCAGCAATTGGTGGACTGCTGTTTGAAACTATTGGAATTTCTTTATCTATTTTAATAATTCCATTGATCGTAAATAAATTAAAGCTGAATAGATTGAAATTCTTTAAAAATGATATTTCTTACGGTACCTATATTTGGGGATATCTTGTGGGTCAAGTTTTGTACCAAGTTTTTGAGTTCAATTCGCATAAAATATTTCTTTTTTCTACGATATTGATGACAACTTCAATCGCTATTTTTAGCTGGTTTTATATTGAGAAACCATCGTTGAAATTGAAACACAAGGTTTAAAATTCTGGTGCACCGCCAGGGAATCGAACCCCGGACCCGCTGATTAAGAGTCAGCTGCTCTAACCATCTGAGCTAGCGGTGCTTGGTTAGAAAATCATACCTACGCATAAATCTTTACGAATTCTGCTATTGCACCCACAATCATTTGCACGGCAATTGCAGCCAAAAGTAATCCGGCTAATTTTGTGGCTACAGTGATTCCACCTCGGCCAACGATTCGCATTACTGGAATAGAAAATCTTAAGAACAAATACAAAATGATGTGAACGACAACTAGCCCAAGCAAGATTGTTACAAAATCTGCCACGCTTTGAGACTGTCTAACAAAAATAATTGTGGCAGCGATCGCACCAGGTCCTGCTAAAAGTGGGGTGCCAAGTGGTACTAATGCCACACTTACATCTCCTGTCTTTGCAGGTTCTGCATCTTTGCCTGTTAAAAGCTCTAAAGCAACCAAAAGCAAAAGTAATCCACCTGATGCTTGAAGGGAAGGAAGAGATATGTCTAAGAAACCTAGAATCTGATTTCCAAATAAAGCAAAAATAATAATTACTAAAAAGGAAATTAATACGGCTTGAAGTGCAAGCTGTTTTTGTTTATTGACCTTTTCTTTTCTAGTAAGTCCAATAAATATAGGAACAGTTCCCAAAGGATCCATAATTACAAAAAAAGTAACAATGACAGAAGTAAAAAGTGCAACTAACGCTGTTGCATCAATCATTTATTTTCCTTTTCTAAATAAAAATTGGGGTGAGTAACGGGACTCGAACCCGCGACGTCCTGGACCACAACCAGGTGCTCTACCAGCTGAGCTATACCCACCAAGTTTTACTTCTTTATTGCAATTTTTATTCTATCTTGATTGCAATATCGAACTTTTACTCGTGTTCAACCACAAATCTGTTGGCTAATTCTTTAGCAATATCTGAACCAGGTCCTGGTTGGGCAACCATGATTGCCTCTCGGTAATAACGAAGTTCAGCAATACTTTCTCTTATGTCAGCTAATGCTCGGTGGTTACCAGTTTTTTCTGGAGCAGAAAAATAAACTTTTGGATACCATCTTCTGGCTAATTCTTTAATAGAAGAAACATCAATTACTCGGTAATGAAGATGTTCATCTAATTCAGGTAAATCTCTTGCTAAAAATCCACGATCTACATAAACACTTGATCCAGCCAAAGGTGCTTTTCGTGCATCTGGCACATGTTGTTTCACGTATTCCATAACTTCTTTGTTCGCTTCTTCTAATGACACTCCATGAGGAACTTCTCGTAGCAGTCCTGAAGCTGTGTGCATCTCTTTTACTACTTCAATCATGTTGTCTAATTTTTCATCTTCACATTTAATTACTATGTCGATTCCTGGATCCATTTCGTTTAAATGTGAATCAGTTACCACAACAGCAATCTCAATAAGAGCATCTTTTGTTAATGACAACCCAGTCATTTCGCAATCGACCCAAACAATCAAGTCGTTATGATTGGCCATTTGTCATTTTCACTTTCAGCTATTTTTGAAAACTAGTTATTTCAAAAAGTGCGCCCGGAGGGAATCGAACCCCCAACCTACTGGGTAGAAACCAGTTGCTCTATCCGTTGAGCTACGGGCGCAGGGTTTCTATTTTGCTCTATTGCCCACAAGCACTAGTTATCCCCAGTTGGTTTATGCGAATAAGACAGACAACTTAAAGATATTGCACCCTATTAATCCCTAGAAAAAGGAGAATTAATCAATGAATGACATCATCGCAACAGTCGTTGGTAATGCGGTAACCGATGTTTCCTTAAGAACTACTAGCTCTGGTGTAAGTGTTGCATCTTTCAGGATTGCTTCAAACTCCAGACGTTTTGATAAGAAATCAAATTCTTGGATTGATCAAGAACCAAGTTTTCTTTCGATTACCGCATGGTCTCAATTAGCAGAAAACGTAGCCCTAAGTATTCATAAAGGCCAGGCCATAGTGGTAACGGGAAAACTTAAAGTTAAACAATGGCAAGACGCAGATAAAAGTGGCACGAGTGTAGAAATTGATGCCATTGCTATAGGACATGATTTAAATCGAGGTACCAGTGAATTCACCAAGGTTAAAAGAGTGAGTGAATTTTATGAACAAGACCCATGGATCAATGAGGCAGCAGATACTGAAATAAATGCAGCTTAATTCAATGGATAGTCTTGTGTTGTGGCTGAATTTATTTACACCCTTTCAAAAGCGCGCAAGGCTCATAACGACAAAGTCGTTTTAGACGACGTCACCTTGGCGTTCTTACCCGGCGCCAAGATTGGCGTTGTTGGACCAAACGGTGCTGGTAAATCTTCGCTGCTAAGAATTATGTCTGGCAAAGATGATGTGAGTAATGGTGAAGCAATGTTGGCACCAGGTGCCACAGTTGGAATTTTAGAACAAGAACCAAAACTTAGTGATGACAAAAACGTTTTAGAAAATGTTGAAGAAGCTGTTGCCTCCACAAAAGCAAAATTAGCAAAATTTAATGAAATATCAGAACAATTAGCAAGTCCAGAAGCAGATTATGACAAATTACTTGCTGAGATGGGAAAACTTCAAGAAGAATTAGATCACATTGGTGCTTGGGATTTAGATTCTCAATTAGAACAAGCAATGGATGCGTTAAGACTTCCACCACCGGATGCTGATGTAAAAGTATTGTCTGGAGGAGAAAGAAGACGAGTTGCACTAGCAAAACTTCTTTTGGAACAACCAGATTTACTATTACTTGATGAACCAACAAACCATTTAGATGCTGAAAGCGTTTTGTGGTTAGAACAACATTTAGAAAAATATCCAGGGACTGTAATTGCAATTACACACGATAGATATTTTCTGGACAACGTTGCAGAATGGATTTTAGAACTAGATCGTGGTCGTGCGTATCCATATCAAGGTAATTACTCAACTTATTTGGAAAAGAAACAAGAAAGATTAAAAGTTGAAGGTGCAAAAGATGCCAAACTTCGTAAACGTTTAGAAGATGAATTGGAATGGGTCAGATCAAGTCCTAAAGCTCGTCAAGCAAAATCAAAATCACGTCTTGAACGTTATGAAGAAATGGCGACCAACGCTGATAAGACTAGGAAAATGGATTTCGAAGAAATCCAAATTCCACCTGGTCCAAGACTTGGAAACCAAGTTGTTGAAGTTAAAGAATTATCAAAAGGTTTCGGCGACAAGTTATTAATTGATAAATTGTCATTTACTTTGCCTCGAAACGGCATTGTGGGAATTATTGGACCTAACGGTGTTGGAAAAACTACTCTTTTCAAAATGCTTTTGGGAAATGAAAAGCCAGATTCTGGAGAAATTAAAGTAGGAGAAACGGTAAAAGTTTCTTATGTCGACCAAGGCCGAACTGGAATTGATCCGAAGAAAAATGTTTGGGAAGTAGTAAGTGATGGTCTTGATTTTATAAAAGTAGGAAACGTTGAAATTCCATCTAGAGCTTATGTTTCAACATTTGGTTTCAAAGGTCCAGATCAACAAAAACCTTCTGGAGTTTTATCAGGTGGAGAAAGAAATAGATTAAATCTGGCATTAACTTTAAAACAGGGTGGAAATTTATTACTTCTGGATGAACCAACAAATGATCTTGATGTGGAAACATTAGGAAGTTTAGAAAATGCATTACTTGAATTTCCAGGTTGTGCCGTGGTTATTTCCCACGATCGAATGTTTCTGGACAAAATTGCAACACATATGTTGGCTTATGAAGGCGATTCACAATGGTTCTGGTTTGAAGGAAACTTTGATTCTTATGAAAAAAATAAGGTGGAGAGACTTGGTGCTGAAGCAGCACGTCCACACCGTGCAACCTATAGAAAATTGACTCGAAATTAAAACTTTGATTACAAAAGTAGTTTTTGGGACAGACGAAATTCGATCGCTTAAAATTCTTGTTGAGAAATTAAGTTTTTGGGATTATCGATCAGTCTTACGATTACAGATCAAAAATACAAATATTGGAATTTTTGGTTCAACCCCCTTTAATTGTTTAGCATTTTTAGCGCTTCCCTTAAATGGAAACTATCAAGAAACAGATCTGGTTATGAATGCTGCTGATTTGTTAAAACAATTAAAAGATGAAAAAGTCTCAGAAATTGATTTAATCGATTCAACTAAACCTGCACCAGAGCTTGCTCTTCTTCCGCCAAGTGGTCCTTGGATGCCTGGAGAAAAAGGAATGGCAGGAGATTTATTACCTATTGTTAAAGCAAGGCTTGAAAAACTTAAAGCCCAGGTTGAACCATTAGAAATGCTTGCAAGTCAGACAACAAAAGATGTTGTCACAGAAGCGGCTTGGAATGAAAATCTTTGGGGCGGAATTCCGTTTGGAGCGTTAAATGTTGCTGCAGCAATTGGAATGCTAGCTTTTCCTGGCGCTCGAGTAAACGCTGCAACTTGCCAAGGTTGGAAAAGATTAGTTACCCCAAGTGGGCAAGTATTTGTACGACCGCAGAAAGCTGTTAGAACATTACTTTCTGTTGTTAAATAATTCCGTCATTTCTTGTATTAACCATTGAATCGGCTGCCATTTGAAAATAATTCCATAATTTGTTTTTAATTTCGTTTGAAATATTTTGTTTTTCTATTGCAACCGCCATATTTTTTAGCCAGGAATCTCTAGCAACAAAATCAATGGGAAATGCTGCATGTCTCATTCGTAGTCGAGGATGTCCCCTCAAATCAGAATAGGTTGTGGGGCCACCCCAATATTGTATCAAGAAAAGAGTTAATCGTTCTACAGCTCCAGCCATATCATCTTCTGGATACATTGGTTTAAGGATTGGATCATTTAAAATTTCTTTATAAAAATCATTTACTAAATTAGTAAAAAATTCTTGACCACCAAAATTATCGTAATCAGACGCCATGCTTACTTTTCAATGCTTCTTTCGCAATATTTTTACACATTCCAGGAAAAACTAAACCATGAAAAGGATAAATTGACCACCAATATGCATGTCCTGCTAAACCTTTTGGATAAAATATGGCCCTTTGAGTTAATTTGCATTTATTTTCATTAATCTTTTCAATCTTAAATTCAAGCCAAGCTTTTCCCGGCATAATCATTTCCGCACGAAGCCTTAAAAGATTATCGGGAATTCTTTCTTCGACTCTCCAGAAATCTAAAGTTTCTCCAACATGCAATGTATTCGGATCTCTTCTTCCTCTTCTTAATCCAACTCCGCCAACCACTCGATCCATTAAGCCTCTGATTTCCCAAGCCCAATCAAGTGAGAAATAACCATGTTCACCACCAATTGCTTCTACCACTTTCCAAACTTCATGATTATTTGTTTCAATTTCTACTTCTCTTAAATCTTGATAAAGCGATCCACCAGACCATTCAGGATCACTTGGCATTGGTTCAGAGGGAACGCCTGGAATCGATGCACTTGACCATCTGGTTGAAACTTGTGCATCTCTAACTCTCATCAATGCAAGATCAACAGCTTTATCAAAATTTGTTAAGCCTTCGCCTGGATCAGGCAAGTATTTTTTAATTTCACTTTCTTGGCAAATGACTTCATTAATCAAACTTCTAACTAGTGGTCTTGCAATTGAGCCAGGAACTGGAGTAACAAAACCAACCCACAAACTTGAAAGTCTTGGAGTAAGAAGGGGTACTGGAATGATTACTCTTTTTCTTAAATCTGCCACTTTGGCATAACGATTCATCATTTCTTTATAAGTCAAAATATCTGGTCCACCGATATCAAAAGCTCTGTTTATGTCATCGCTTAAAGCTGCTGCTCCAACTAGGTAATACAAAACATCCCTGACGGCAATTGGTTGAATTTTAGTTTTAACCCATTTAGGGGTCACCATTATTGGTAAACGTTCTGTCAGATATCTGAGCATTTCAAATGACGCTGAACCTGATCCAATGACCACACCAGCTCTTAGTTCAATTGTTGGTACACCAGAATTTCTTAAGATTTCACCGGTTATTTTTCGTGACTCTAGATGTTGTGAGAGCTTTTGAGTTGGAATTAATCCACCTAAATAAATAATTTTTTGCACATTATTGTTTTTTGCAGATTCTGCAAAAAGTTCAGCCATTTTTGTTTCTATATCCACAAATTCTGAACCTTGATTTAATGCATGTAACAAGTAGTAAGCGACATCAACGTTTTTCATCGCCTTGTTGACATCTGAACTATCTAGTGCATCACCAGAAATAACCTCAACTTGGTCAATCCAAGGCATATCTCTTAAGCGATCAGGAAATCTAGCAAAAACTTTTACTTTATAACCTGCGATTAATAATTCTCTAACTAAGCGACCACCGATATAGCCCGTTGCCCCAGTTACTAAACAAGTAGCGGCTTCGCCATTTGATCTAGTTCTGATTGCAAGTGGTTGAGGAATGCTCATAGGACTTAGTTTGCCGTCTTATTGAAATTAAGGCGACTTAAGGTTTGTTTTATCGCTGGGTTGGATTATTTGGTGGCATTCCCGAACTAGTTGGGAAGGGTCTCGCAAGCACTGGAACTCTAATTCCTGCTTTATCAAATGCACCTTTAAGTTTCTCTCTGATTTCTCTAGCTGTTTGCATTGGTTGATCAGGAGCAGTTTTAGCAACTATTCGAACGAATATTGCGTCGCCAGAAACCTGTTCAACCCCTGCATATTGGGGTGCACCAAGCAACATGCCAGAAAATGCTGGGTCATCTAACATTTCTTTACCGATTCGATCTATTACAACTCTAACTTTTTCTAAATCTTCGTCATAAGCAACGGGAACATCAACAGTTGCTACGGTCCAGCCTTGACTTCTATTTGCAACTCTTAAAATTTCACCATTCCTGACATACCAAACAACACCACTCATGTCCCTTAATCTTGTAACTCTTAAGTCAACTTCTTCAACTGTTCCAATTGCAGGGCCTAAATCAACAACGTCACCCACACCGTATTGGTCTTCTAAAATTATAAAAATTCCAGCAAGAAAATCTTTAATCAAAGTTTGCGCACCAAAACCTAATGCAACACCAGCAACTCCAGCGCTTGCCAAAAGTGGGGCAACATTAAAACCTAGAACACTTAACGCTGACATGATTGCAACGGTCCAAATAATTAAAGCTGAAGCACTTCTAAAAAGTTGCCCAACCGCTTTTACTCTTTGCACGGTCCTTTGTTGCATAACCATGGCAGATAACTCGGCTGTGTTATCTGCAAGTTTTTTGTATTGTGGAGCGCGATCATTTGCTCTTTTTATTGCACCTTTAACAAATCTAGAAATTGCGATTCTAACCAATGCATTTAAAACTATCGCGATAACAAAAATTAAAATAACTTGAATAGGGACAGTGCCTAGATAACTGCTGAGGGTTTCGGTTAGCGACTTGGCATTTTTGAACATATGCACAAGGTTACCTATAGATACCCCAATTTCATGGCTATGACAGTTGAGTAAAGTTAAGTTTATGTTCAAGAAGTCAACTATAAGCAAATCAATAGCGTTTTCACTCACATTCTTATTTATATTTGCGCAGCCCGTCTTTGCGGTAATCAGAGATGACGGGGATGAACCAGGTGAAGCAATTTCAGGTTCTGCAACCATTGCACTGTTTATAGGGCTTCCGTTATTAATTGTCGGATTGATTTCCTTAGCAATTCTTGCTCCGCAATGGTCTCGCAGAGCACGTCGCGAATCAGGATTTGTTTCTCACACTGAAACTTGGTGGCTTAATGGTCCTGGTAATGAAGCAAAACATCTAGAACTTGAATCAAGCGAAGAAGATCTAGGTTCTTTAACTTTGAAAGCTGGTGGCGTAAGTGCAAAGTGGTGATTTTTTTACAACTGATGAGCAAAATCAAATTGCAAAAGCAATAGCTGCAGCAGAGGCGAGTAGTGATTTAAATTTCAGTCTTTTTGTAGGCGAATTAGAAGAGGGCAGAAAAGATGCCATCAAACTACATAAAAAACTAGATAACGGTACATCGACAGTTTTAGTTTGTGTGGATCTTCAAAATCATGCAATTGAAATTGTCACAGGTAGTTATGCTTCAGCAACTGTAGATAATCAGGCTTGTCGATTAGCTGCGGTTTCAATGGCAAACGCTTTTGCTATAAATGACTTTGTTGGTGGCTTAAACCAAGCTTTTGCTGTTTTAGGTGCTCATGCCTATCGTCCAAAATCAATGACAGACGTTTAAAAACTATTTATCTACTGCTTGCGCTCTTAATGCTCTAGCCAAAGCATCACGTTGTTCAATAATGATTCTTCGCGCACCAACTGCTAAATCTTTATTTTCATTTAGGAATTTATCCGATTTATCAATAACGTCTTGAGTTATATTTGAACTTGGAAACAATCCGGTCACCAAAGATTGACCAATTTCATGTGTTCTTGAATTCCACAGTTTTTCTACTGATGCAAAATACCTATCAATGAAATTTTTCATAACTTCAGCATGATCCATGTAAGATAAGCCACCTAGAGCAGAATGAATTTCGGAATTAGGCAACGTTTCATTTGTAGTGACCAAATTCCAAGCGGTTTCTTTAGCTTCGAGTGTTGGAATGGCTGCACGAGCTCCAGCGGCATGCTCTCTTCCCATTGCAGTGTCATCTCTTTTTAATTCTTCTTCGATTGCTTGTAATCCACGTTTACCCATCACAACTAATCTTCTAAGAAGTGTCCAGCGAAGATCTGTGTCAATATTTAAACCATTAATTTTTTCCTCACCATCAAGAATTTTTGCAACCCTACTAATTTGATTTTCAGTTGAAGCCACAGCACTAAATGTTCTAACCAATGCAAGCTGTCTATCAGAACCAGGTTCGGCCTTAGTCAATAATTCTTGCAATCCATCGGCAAACTTTGTGTTGTAAGGAATTCGGTTTTTTCTATCTGCATAAACATCAATTGCACTTCGACATTGCATCAAAACTTGTTGCACTAAGCCGATATCTGTTTCAGCTGCAATTCCTGATAAAACTAAATCTAAATATTTCCCAGTTCCAACTTCGCCATCTCGAACCATATCCCAAACAGCACCCCAAATAAGAGCACGAGAAAGTGAAGAATCAATTGACGCTATTTCTCTGGTTGCGGTATCAAGAGAAACTGAATCCAATCTAATTTTGGCATAAGTTAAATCATCATCATTAACTAAAATGAGCGCTGGTCTTTTTAATCCAACAAGTTCTTTTACTTCTGTTTCATTTCCTTCAACATCAATTTCAAATCTATTTGCTCTTACTAATTTGCTTCCTTGTTTTTCATATGTGCCAACAACGAGTCTGTGAGGTCTAAGGACAGGAGGCAAGCCAGGAGGGGCACTCGGTGGTTCTTGTTTAATGAAAGCTTTCGTAATAACGTTATTTGAATCTGTTTCAATTTCGGGTCTTAATAGTGTTGCACCAGATGATTGCAACCAAAGTTTGGTCCAACTCTCTAAATCTCTACCGGATGAGATTGAAAGCTCAGTTAATAGATTTTTTAGTTCTGTATTTTTCCAAGCATGCTTGTCAAAATAATTTTTTAATCCTTTTAGGAAATTCTCTTCTCCAACCCATGCCACAAGTTGTCTTAAGGCAGATGCGCCTTTGGCATAGGTGATGCCATCAAAATTTTCATAAACAGAATCAAGGTCTGGCATGTTTGCAGCAATTGGGTGAGTTGAGGGAAGTTGATCTTGACGATATGCCCAAGCTTTTCTTTGCACATGAAACAAAGTCCACGCTTCGTTATATTTAGTGGCTCCGGTACTTGCCCAGTGCGCAGCCCATTCGGCGAAAGATTCGTTAAGCCAAAGATCATTCCACCATTTCATTGTCACTAAATCGCCAAACCACATATGAGCCATTTCATGCAAAATGGTGTTGGCCCGAGATTCATAAGCAGTTCTTGTGGTTCTTGATCTAAAAATATATTCGTCTCTAAAAGTTACGCAACCAACATTTTCCATGGCACCTGCGTTGAATTCAGGAACAAATATTTGGTCGTATTTTGGAAATGGGTAACCTACTTGAAACTTATCCTCAAACCACTCAAAGCCTTGTTTGGTAATTTCAAAAATTTCTTCATGATCTAGAAATTCTGCAAGTGAGGGGCGAACAAAAACAGCAAGAGGGTAGGTTCCAAATTTTCCTTTATAGACATCTGTTTTCTTAAAGTAAGGACCAGCACACAATGCATACAAATAAGAAGACATGGTTGGAGTAACAGCAAAACTCCAGGTCGACATTTCATTATTAACATCAATTTTTGCAGGAGTTGGTGAATTACTTATTAAAGTCCATTTTGAAGGTGCAGTAACTGTAAGCGCCAAAGTTCCTTTAATGTCTGGTTGTTCAAAAACTGGAAATACTCTTCTAGAATCTGCAACTTCAAATTGCGTGTAAATGTAAACTTCTTTATCAACAGGATCAACGTGTCGATGTAATCCTTCACCCGTATTCATATAAGAACATTGCGCTTTGACCTGAACGGTATTTTTTTCTTTTAAATTTGATAATTTAATTCGGGTTCCATCAAATATTTCAGAAACATTAAGTTCGGAGCCATTTAGCCATACAGAGTCAACTTGTGGAGAAATTAAATCTAACCAGGTTTCCACACCATCTTTAGCATCAAAATTTATGGAAGCCACACAAGAGTAAGTCTCGCCAATTCCATCAATCGTTAAGGCAACTGTGTAGGCGGGATTCTTGATAAAACTAGAACGAGTTTGAGCCTCAGCTCGGGTGATGTTTAAATTTTTACTCAATTTTTCCTCTATTTAATACAGTAGGAACCAATCTTGACACGTTACCCATAACTGGGCTCTAGGCTGGGGGAACGAACTTCAATGAAAAGGAATATTTTCTAATTATGACAACAAAAGCTAAATTCTGGTTCGATCCATCATGCCCCTGGGCTTGGATGACTTCACGATGGATTTTGGAAGTGCAATCCCAACGAGACATTGAAGTTGAATGGAACATTTTCAGTTTGGCAGTCTTAAATGAAGGTAGAGAATTATCTCCGGAATATCGTGCACGAATTGATAAGACTTGGGGACCGGTAAGAGTTATTGCTGCAGCAAAAAGAAAAAATGGTTACGAAGTAGTTTTACCTCTATATACAGCAATTGGTAATTTATTTCATCCAGGTGCAAAACCAGTTGAAAAAGAAACAATTGTGGAAGCGTTAAAAAATACAAACCTAGATCCATCTTTAATTGACGCCTATGACTCAACTGAATTTGATCAAGATTTAAGAGATTCCACCAAAGCAGCACTTGATTTAGTAGGAAGTGATGTTGGAACACCAGTAATTTCAGTTGAGGGCGTGGCATTTTTTGGACCAGTTATTACACCAGCTCCAAAAGGTGCAGATGCATTAAAACTTTGGGATGGCGTAGTGGCAGCAGCAAGTGTGCCAGGATTTTTCGAATTAAAGCGCACCAGAACTGCTAGACCACAATTTTAGGTATAAGGGAAAATATGAAAATTCACCTAGGTTGCGATCATGCTGGATTTGAATTAAAAGAAAAAGTTGCAATACATTTAAAAAGTAAAGGTCACGAAGTAATTGATCATGGTGCTAAAACATATGACGCATTAGATGACTATCCAGTTTTTTGTTTTTTAGCAGCACAAGCTGCTGCTAAAGATCCAGATTCTTTGGCAATTGTTATGGGTGGATCTGGTAACGGAGAACAAATTGCGGCAAACAAAATTAAAGGAGCAAGAGCAGCTCTTGCCTGGAATGTAGAAACTGCCAAACTTGCTCGACAACACAACAACGCCAACGTTGTAGGAATTGGTGGTCGCATGCACACTGAATCAGAATCTTTAGCAATTGTTGATGCATTTATTGAAACTAAATATTCAAATGATGAAAGACATACCAGAAGAATTAATCAATTAAGTGATTATGAAACCAGCGGAAAGATGCCACCGCTACCTAACTAGATTTTGATTTAATTTGGAGCGGGTGACGGGAATCGAACCCGCATAGCCAGCTTGGAAGGCTGGAACTCTAGCCATTGAGCTACACCCGCAAAAGAATGCATGTTCATCTTAGGTTTTCACTATTTTGTAACCTCACAGCAGAGTCAATAGGTGTAAACAACTACGATTGAACAGCGCTCGCGGGGCGTAGCGTAGTGGCTAGCGCGCCTGCTTTGGGAGCAGGAGACCGGGAGTTCGAATCTCCCCGCCCCGACAAAAGAAAAAATAATTCAAGGAGTGAATTAATAAATTGAAAAGCACAATAGAAAACCTGACACCAACTCGAATCAAAGTTCAGGTGGAAGTGCCGTTTTCAGAATTAAAGCCAAGCCTTGATGCTGCTTACCAAAAAATTGCTAGCCAAATTAGCGTTCCAGGATTTAGAAAAGGAAAAGTTCCGACTCAAGTAATTGATCAAAGAGTTGGTCGTCCCGCTGTTTTACAAGAAGCAATTAATGAAGCGGTACCAAAAATGTATGCCGAAGCTTTGAAAGATAAAAAAGTTTATCCAATTGGCAGACCAAGTGTTGAAGTTAGTGAATTAAAAGAAAACGAAGAACTTAAATTTAGTGCTGAAGTTGATGTAAGACCAGATTTTGATACTCCTAAATATAAAGGATTAAAGTTACAGGTTGAAAAAGCTCGTGAGCTCGGCGACGACGTGGCAAAGCAACTTGAAGATTTACGTGCCAGATTCTCAACTCTTACTGCAGTTGAAAGAGCTGCAAAGGATCAAGATGTTGTAATCCTTGATATCACTGGAACAAAAGATGGGGTGCAAGTTAACCAATATTCTGGTCAAGCACTTGCCTACACAATCGGTTCTGACGGTCTTGTTCCTGGAGCAGATGAAGCTTTAAAAGGAGCAAAGGCAGAACAGAAAGTGAAACTGGAATTTGCACCAGAAGATGGTCCATTTAAAGACCAACAAATTAGCTTAGATATCACTGTAAACAGTGTAAATGAAAAAGTTCTTCCAGATGCAGACGATGACTTTGCAAAAATGGCAAGTGAATTTGATACCTTGGATGAATTGAAAAAAGATTTAGAAGAAAAAGTTAAACAGTCAAGAATTATTGAACAAACTTACTTAGCTAGAGAAAAAGCTGGCGATGCTTTGATTGAATTAATGGCTAAGGTGCCATTGCCAGAAAATGCCATTGAATCTGAA
This sequence comes from Actinomycetota bacterium, assembly GCA_046046315.1. Classification (GTDB taxonomy): domain Bacteria; phylum Actinomycetota; class Actinomycetes; order S36-B12; family UBA5976; genus ATZT02. The sequence continues at coordinate 14,312 of JBJOKB010000107.1, forward strand.
TTCGAAGAGCATTTTAAAGATGGCCATGGTGATGATGCACATAAAGAAGAGTTCAAAGTTGGTTCAAGAAGATCTATGCAATCACAATTTATTTTGGACAAAATTGCAGAAGAGGAAAACATTGGAGTTTCTGACGCAGATTTGTCTGAATGGATAACGCAAAATGCGATGAAGTATCAAATGGCGCCTCAGACATTTGCTGATGCTTTAGTTAGATCTGGTGAAATCACTTTGGTTATGGGCGAAATTAGACGAAGCAAAGCATTGACTCTTGTGGTTAAAGAAGCAGATGTGACTGATGCTGATGGCAACAAAGTTGATGTCGCAAGTGTTCTCAAAGATTTTGTGCCAGACGCAGAATAAAGAATTTCCCTCATAGCGAACATCCCAGGTTCCAAGATGAGAAAAGTTGCGTTTCAGGTTAAGGTCGAAGTAACAAATTAAATAGGAGTGAAAACAAGTTGAACGAGGATACGCAATTGCGCAGTCCATCAGGTCCTGGAAGTTACGATGACCAAATTTTCCAAAGACTTCTTAAAGAACGAATTATTTTTCTCGGCACTCCTGTAGAAGATTCAGTTGCAAATATTTTGACTGCTCAAATGCTTGTCCTTGCGGCAGAAGACCCTGAAAAAGATATTTATCTTTATATAAATTCACCAGGTGGATCAATTTCTGCAGGTATGGCAATTTATGACACGATGCAATACATTCCAAACGATGTTGCAACGGTTGCTATGGGACTTGCTGCATCAATGGGCCAATTCTTACTTTCAGCCGGAGCTAAAGGCAAACGATATGCATTGCCACATGCACGTATCATGATGCATCAACCTTCAGGTGGAATCGGTGGAACTGCATCGGACATTAAAATTCAAGCTGAACAAATGTTGCACATTAAAAAACAAATGGCACGTTTAATTGCAGAGCACACAGGTCAAAGTGCAGATCAAATTGAACAAGACTCAGATCGTGATCGTTGGTTTACAGCTGATGAAGCAAAAGACTATGGATTTGTTGACAAAGTTGTTAGATCAGCAAGTGATGTAACAGGACACGGGGGAACAAGATAAATGAAGATTGAAAACATTGTTTCCTCAAAATTAAAACCTCAATCCCGATACATTCTTCCTGAATTTCGAGAAAGAACTGCCAACGGAGAAAGAGTTCATAACCCCTACACCAAGTTATTTGAAGAAAGAATTATTTTTCTAGGTGTACAGATAGATGACGCATCAGCTGATGATGTGATGGCTCAACTTCTGGTTTTGGAATCACTAGATCCAGAACGAGATATTTCTATGTACATAAATTCACCAGGTGGTTCTTATACCGCGATGACTGCTATTTATGACACTATGCAATTTATCAAGCCGCAAATTCAAACTATTTGTTTAGGTCAAGCTGCATCTGCTGCATCAGTAATTCTTGCCGCAGGTTCACCTGGAAAAAGATTTGCACTTCCACATGCGCGCATTTTGATTCACCAACCTTACACAGAAGGTGGCGGTCAGGGGTCAGATATTGAAATTCAAGCTAACGAAATTTTAAGAATGCGTTCTGAAATGGAAGGAATTTTAGCTAAACATACTGGAAAGAAATTAGCCGAAATTCAAAAAGATATTGAGCGAGACAAAATCTTGACTGCAGAAGATGCTCAAAAATATGGCATCATCGATCAAGTTATTGCTTCTCGTAAATCAAGCCAATAAATAAATTTAAATAAGTTTTGTTCGCTGACTGTGAACACATTGGCTAAATTGACATAAATAAACACAGTTTTGTGGGTTACCCAAGGTAGCGTTTATCCAACGAGCACATATTCGTAAGTTGAATAAAGGAGAGCACCAAAATGGCAAGACTTGGTGAAGGTACAGATCCTTTAAAGTGTTCATTTTGCGGTAAGGGTCAAAAGCAAGTTAAGAAATTAATTGCCGGCCCTGGAGTTTACATTTGTGATGAATGTATTGAATTGTGCAATGAAATTATTGATGAAGAGTTACAAGAAACGTCAGATTTACCTTTTGAAGAATTACCTAAACCTAAAGAAATTTATGCTTTTCTAAATAATTATGTAATTGGTCAAGAACATGCAAAAAAATCTTTGTCAGTTGCTGTTTACAATCACTATAAACGTGTGCAAGCCGGTGCAACAGATCGACCAAAAGATGATTTGGTCGAATTAGCTAAATCAAATATTTTATTACTCGGACCTACCGGTTCAGGAAAAACTTTACTTGCGCAAACACTAGCTCGATTATTAAATGTTCCATTTGCTATTGCTGATGCAACAGCTTTGACCGAAGCTGGTTATGTTGGTGAAGATGTTGAAAATATTTTGTTGAAATTAATTCAAGCAGCTGATTATGATGTCAAGAAAGCTGAAACTGGAATCATCTATATTGACGAAATTGACAAAATTGCGCGAAAAAGTGAAAACCCATCAATTACTCGTGATGTAAGTGGTGAGGGTGTGCAACAAGCTCTATTGAAAATTTTAGAGGGCACAACTGCATCTGTTCCTCCCCAAGGTGGAAGAAAGCATCCACATCAAGAATTTATTCAAATTGATACCAGCAATGTTTTATTTATTGTTGGGGGAGCTTTTGCAGGATTAGACAAAATAATTGAATCACGAATTGGAAGAAAGTCACTTGGCTTTACCGCAGACTTTAGCTCAGAAGAAAATACAAATCCTGGAGATATTTTTGGCAAAGTTATGCCTGAAGATCTTTTGAAATTTGGCATGATTCCTGAATTCATCGGAAGACTTCCTGTTATTACCAGCGTTACTGCATTAAGTGAAGATGCATTAATGCAAGTGCTAGTTGAACCAAAAAATGCTTTGGTTCGTCAATACGAAAGACTATTTGGTTTAGACAATGTTGAATTAGAAATAACAGAAGATGCACTTCGTGCAGTTGCTGAATTAGCCCATTTACGGGGTACAGGTGCAAGAGGTTTGCGCGCCATTATGGAAGAAGTTTTATTAAATGTTATGTATGACGTTCCAAGTAGAGCTGATATTGGAAAAGTAGTAGTTAATAGAGATACTGTTTTAAATAACGTAAATCCAACTCTTGTGCCGAGAAAAGAAGTTACAGAACCTGAAGAAAAATCAGCTTAAAAAAATTTAACCTAAAGTAACTTTCACTTTAATTTCAGAATCAAGCAAATTTAGTTTAAGATCTTTAATATTGCCAGCAGCAATCAAATCTTTTTGAGCATCTTTAACCTGCTCAATTACATCTGAATTTGCCCATATTTCTAGTGTTTTTACTTCAGCTTTCATGGATTGTTTATTTTCAGTCTTCACTTTGCGAACCTCGCTAAGAATCCAAGTCACATTGTTTAAAGCTTCTATTCCTACTGATTTATTGGTAACAATTTCAGAAGCCTTAGGCCAACTCTGTAAATGAATAGATCCATCTTGCCACCATGACCAAACCTCTTCAGTCACAAAAGGAATAAAGGGTGCGAAAAGTTTTAATAATGTGTGAGTAGTTATCCCAAGGGCTGCTCTCGCAGAATTTGCAGCATCCTGTCCTTGATTTCCGTAAGTTCTTTCTTTTACTAGTTCTACATAGTCGTCTGTGAAAGACCAGAAAAAAGTTTCTGCCACTTCTAGCGCGCGGGTGTAGTCATATTTGTCGAAAGATGATGTGGCAATTTCTACTACTTGAGCTAACTTATTTAAAAGAGCGTGATCAACAGCTTGTGTCACATGAGATTTATCTAATGTTGCATTAAGACTCAAACTAAATTTGCTGGCATTCAATATCTTGATAGCAAGGCGTTTGCCAATTTTCATTTGTCCTGTGTCAAAAGCAGTATCTGTTCCTGGACGTCCCATTGCGGCCCAATATCTCACAGCATCAGAACCATATTCTTCTAATAAATCAATTGGGGTAACGACATTTCCTTTGGATTTACTCATTTTCTTTCTATCTGGATCAAGAATCCATCCACTGATACTTGCGTTTTTCCAAGGTAAAGAATTTTCTTCTAAATGACTTCGAACTACAGTCGAGAACAACCATGTGCGAATAATTTCATGCGATTGCGGTCTTAAATCCATTGGGAAAACTCGATTAAAAAGATCATTATCTAATTCCCAAGAAGCTGCAATTTGAGGAGTTAAAGAAGAAGTGGCCCAAGTATCCATAACATCTGGATCACCTATAAATCCATTTGGTTGATTTCTTTGAGACTCATTAAATCCATTTGGTGCTTCACTCTGAGGGTCAATTGGTAATTGATTTTCTTCAGGCAAAATTATTTGGTCAAAATCAGGATTACCATTTGCATCTAATTTGTACCAAAGCGGTAGGGGAACACCAAAAAATCGTTGCCGAGAAATTAACCAGTCACCATTTAATCCTTCGACCCAATTTTCATATCTAACTTTCATATATTCAGGATGCCAATTTAATTCAGACCCTCTATTTAATAATTTTGTTCTTAAATCTTGGTCTCTTCCACCATTTCGGATATACCACTGTCTGGTGGTGACAATTTCTAAAGGTTTATCACCTTTTTCAAAAAATTTAACAGCATGCGAAATTGGTCTAGGTTCTCCAATTAATTCACCACTTACTTTAAGTTCCTCAACCAATATCTCTCTTGCTGTATGTGAAGTTTTTCCAACTATTTTTTCTAAGATTTGTTTTGCTTTATCTGTTTTTATCCATGCAGGATTTTCAGCCAAGATGCGACCATCCCAACCAATAAGTCCTCTGGTTGGCAAATTAAATTCTCGCCACCAAATCACATCTGTCAAATCACCAAAAGTACAAATCATTGCTATGCCGCTTCCTTTTTCTGGATCGGCTAAGTGATGAGCCACAACTGGAACTTCAACTTCAAACAAAGGTGTTATTACAGTTTTTCCAAAAAGATTCTTGTATCTGTCATCATCAGGATTTGCGACTAAAGCCACGCATGAAGGAAGAAGTTCAGGTCTTGTGGTTTCAATATAGACACTTTCACCATTTTCTTTTTTAAATGCAATTTTGTGAAAAGCGCCAGGACGCTCACGGTCTTCAAGTTCTGCTTGCGCAACAGCTGTTTTAAAAGTTACATCCCAAAGTGTTGGTGCTTCTGCTTGATAAGCTTCACCTCTTTTAAGATTTCTTAAAAAAGCACGTTGAGAAACCGTGCGAGCTCTCTTATCAATAGTTTGGTAGGTGTAATTCCAATCTATTGATAAACCTAGAGTTTGAAAAAGAGCCTCAAAAACTTTTTCATCTTCGAGTGTTAATTTTTCACACAATTCCACAAAGTTTTTTCTTGAGATAGGGATTTGTTTTTCACCAGGTTCATTTGGGGCTTGAAAATTTGGATCATAAGCAAGAGTCGGTTCACAACGAACTCCAAAATAGTTTTGCACGCGTCTTTCGGTGGGAAGCCCGTTGTCATCCCAGCCGATCGGATAAAAAACTTTTTTGCCGGTCATTCTTTGATAACGAGCAATTAAATCTGTGTGGGTGTAAGAAAATACGTGTCCAACATGAAGTGATCCGCTAACGGTTGGAGGGGGAGTGTCAATTGAATAGACACTTTCTTTAGAGGCTGTTTTATCAAAAGCAAAAGTTTTATTCTGCACCCAAGAATTTCCCCATTTATCCTCAACGCCATCAAGCGCGGGTTTTTCTGGAACGCGTGGGTAACGTGCAGATTCAGTCATAGCGGCAATCTTATGCAATACATAGGATTGAAAAAATCATGGTCAATTCAGACGTCATGTCAGCACTAGCTTCGCGCTGGCCCGAGAACAAAATAAATCCATCATTGGATCGAATCAAACTTTTATTGGATTATTTGGGTAACCCTCAAGATGGTGTTAAAGCTATTCATATTGCCGGTACAAACGGAAAAACTAGCACTTCAAGAATGGTGGAAAGACTACTTAGATCTTTGGATTTAAGAACTGGTTTATATACAAGTCCACATCTAATTCATCCTCGTGAAAGAATTTCAATTGATGGCGTACCAATCGCTGTGGATAGTTTTGAAGAAGTTTTCAAACAGGTTGAACCATTTCTAGAAATAGTTGACTCTAAGTTTTTAGAATCTCCGCTAACTTTTTTCGAACTATTAACAGCTATGGCATTTGTGACCTTTGCAGATACACCCGTTGATGTTATTTCATTAGAAGTAGGAATGGGTGGAACCTGGGATGCTACAAATGTGCTTACACCAATGGTTTCAGTCATAACACCAATTGACTTAGATCACCAAGAATATTTGGGAAACACAATTGAAAAAATTGCCCAAGAAAAAGCAGGAATCATAAAAAGTGAAGTTCCTGTTGTTGTATCTAGTCAAAGTAAAGAAGCTGCAAAAGTAATCTTGTCAAAGGCCATAGAAAGCAACTCACCTATTATGCGAGAAGGAATAGAATTAGATGTTTTGGATAGAACTGTCGGTATTGGTGGTCAGCAATTAACTATCGCTAATCCATACGGAACTCATAGTGAACTTTTCTTGCCACTTTTTGGAAAAC